>NZ_BAAAMR010000248.1:0-2411 GCF_039529375.1 Actinomadura napierensis | reverse complement strand
GGATCCGCTCGCGCTGCGCCGCGTCGCCGCCGCCGTCGCCCGGCTCGTCCTCTTCGCGTCCCTCGCCGCCGCCGCCGCCCTGCTGGCCACCGAGCCGCTCGGCCGGACCGGCGGCACCGCGCCCGCGATCGCCCGGCTCGCCGACGACGGCATCGTCACCGCCGCCGCGTTCGCCGCGCTGATCGCCACGGCGGGACGCGACCTCATCGCGCCATGGGCGATCCCATGGCCCTCATGGAGGCCCGGCGCGCTCGTCCGCCGCGGCCGCACTTCTTCCGGGGGAGCCAGTGACCCAGCCGACCGAACCGGCGCCGCACACGACGCCGCAGACGATGCCCGCGACAGTGCCGACGCCAGGGCCGGCGACGGGGCCGGTGGCACGGCCCGCGCAGCCTCCGCAGGAGGTCGAGCCGCCGCCGCTGGTGCTGATGTACCACTCGATCGACCGGTGCGATGACGACCCGCACCTGGTGACCGTCTCGCCGCACCGGTTCGAGCGGCAGATGGCCTGGCTGCGCGCCCGCGGCCTGCGCGGCGTCGGGATGGCGGAGCTGCTCGCCGAGCACGCCGAGGGCCGCGCGCGCGGAATCGTCGGCCTCACCTTCGACGACGGCTACGCCGACTTCGCCACCCGCGCGCTGCCCGTCCTCGTCCGCTACGGGTTCGGCGCCACCGTCTTCGCCGTGTCCGGACGCGTCGGCTCCTACAACGCCTGGGACGACGGCCCCCGCAAGCCGCTCATGACCGCCGAGCAGCTGCGCACCGTCGCCGACACCGGCATGGAGGTCGCCTCGCACGGCCGCCACCACGTGTCGCTCCCCGAGGTGGACGACACCGAGCTGCGCGAGGAGCTCGAGGAGAGCCGCACCGCCCTGGAGGGCATCGTCGGGCGGCAGGTCACCGGCTTCGCCTACCCGTACGGGCACGCGACGGCCCGCGAGATCGACGCCGTCCGCGCCGCCGGGTACGACTACGCCTGCGACATCCGCCCGCAGGAGCCGTCCCGGCACGCGCTCGGCCGCGCCTACATCGGCGAGCGGGACGGCGGCCTGCGGCTCCGCGCGAAGATCATCCGGCACCAGCTGCAGTGGCGGAGCCGCCTGTGACCCGCGTCCTGCACGTCATCACCGGACTGGAGCACGGCGGCGCCGAGCGCCAGCTCGCGCTGCTCCTGCGCCACCTCCCGCTGGACTGCGAGGTGGCGACGCTGACGCACGCGGGCCCGGTCGGCGAGGAGATCCGGCGCGGCGGCGTGCCCGTCCACGAGATCGGCATGCGCGGCAACCGCGACCTCGCCGCGCTGCCGCGCCTCGTCCGGGTGATCGGCGACGGCGGGTACGACGTCGTCCACACGCATCTGTACCGCGCCTGCGTCTACGGCCGCGTCGCCGCCCGGCTCGCCGGGACCCCGCTCATCATCGCCACGGAGCACTCGCTGGGCGACGGCCACATCGAGGGCCGCCGCACCACCCGCGCCGTCCAGGCCCTCTACCGGGCGACCGAGCGCCTCGGCTCCATGACGGTCGCGGTGTCTCCGACGGTCGCGGCTCGGCTGCGCGCGTGGGGCGTCCGGCGGGACCGCATCACGGTCGTCCCCAACGGGATCGAGCCCGCGGCGTTCGCCTTCGCCCCCGCGCGTCGCACCGCCACCCGCCTGCGCCTCGGCATCCCGTCGGACGCCCACGTCGTCGGCGCCGTCGGACGCCTCGTCCCGACCAAGCGCTTCGGCCTGCTCGTCGAGGCCGTCGCCCGGATGCCCGGCGCCCGGCTGCTGATCGTCGGCGACGGCCCGGAGCGCGCGCGGCTCCACCGGCTCGCCCGCGAGCGCCGCGTGGCCGACCGCGTCGTCCTCGCGGGCGCGACGGGCGACGTGGCGCCGGCCCTCGCGGCCATGGACGTGTTCGCCGCCCCGTCCACGCAGGAGACGTTCGGCCTCGGGGTCCTGGAGGCGCTGGCCGCCGGGCTGCCCGTCGTCCGCACCGCCTGCCCGGCCCTGGACCCACTTCCCCGCGAGGACGCCCCGGACGCCGTGCGCCTGCCCGCCGCCGCCGGGCCGGACGCCTGGAGCGCCGAACTCGGCCGCCGCACCGGACGGGTCCCGGTGCCGCCGGCCGTCCACCGCTACGCCATCGCGGAGCAGGCCGCGAAGCTCGCCCGGCTCTATACGGGCGGCGAGCCGCGCGCCGGCCGGGCCCGGCCCGCCCGCGAGTCCATCCCGACATGACGGCATGAGAGAAGGGTCAGCCGATGTCGCAACGTGACACCACCAGGAAGCCGGCCGCCCGGAAACCGGCCACCGGGAAGCCGCCCGCCGGCGGACCGGCCGAGCAGCCGGCCGACGGAGGCGGCGCCCCGCCTACCGGCCCGCCCGCAGACCCGCCCACCGGCCCGCCCGCAGGCCGTGCCGCCCG
>NZ_BAAAMR010000247.1:0-2443 GCF_039529375.1 Actinomadura napierensis | reverse complement strand
GCGGCGGGCCGCGCGGGCGGCGCCGCGACCAGCAGCGGACCGGACGGCGGCAGGGCCGGCAGCCGCGCCACCAGCGCGGCGAGCCGCCCGTCCACCAGCCCGCACAGTCCGGGTCCCGCCGCGAGGAGCCGTGCCTCCAGCCGCGCCGCGACCGCCGGGTCGCTGACGTCCGACACCACGCAGTGGTACTCGGCGCCGCCGTCGAGCGGGGCCGGCACCGGGACGGCCTCGCCGTGCAGCAGCTGCCGCAGCGTCTGCACGTGTCCCTCCCGCCGGGTGCGGGCCATCTCCAGCTCCGCGACCCGGTGGGCGTGCACCATCCGGTGTACGAGCGCGGTGGTGATCTCGTCGATGCGGCTGACGCCGTCCAGCAGCACCGCGTCCGGCACCCCCGCGCGCCGGCCGTCCTCGATGAGGGTGCGGACGAGGTGGGCGCGGCCCGCCTGGAAGCCGTCCAGGAACGCCGCGACCGGCACGCCCTGCCGGGCCCGGTCGGAGCCGAGCCGCTCGGCGGCGGCGAGCACCTCCTCGCCGGGGCCGCCGTCCTCCAGCGCGGCGAGGACGCCCCGCACCAGCGCGCGGGTGTGCCGCCGGGTCTCCTCCTCGGGCAGCGCGGCGACCAGGTCGGACCGGCCGCGCGCGGCGCGGACGGTCGTCTCCAGCAGCCGCGGGTCGTCGCTGTGCTCGATCAGCAACCGCAGGAACCGGTCGCCCTCGCTGGGCTCCATGCGGCCATTGTGGCCCCTCGTTGTCCCGGCCGGACAACGAGACCCGGGCCGCTTGGGCCGGCCGCCCCTAGCGGGCGGCCCGCCGGGTGGTGTTCGGTGGAGGCAGTGCCCGGCGGTGTCACCCAGCCCGAGGAGTCCACCGATGCCCGATGACGAGCAGTTCCTGGAAAAGCTGCCGACCGACCTGATCTTCCGGCTGCCGCCGGCCTTCGACGACGTCGAGGACGAGCGCCGGCACCGCAAGGAGCGGCTCGCCGCCGCGCTGCGGATCTTCGGCAAGTTCGGCTTCGAGGAGGGCGTCGCCGGGCACATCACGGCCCGCGACCCCGAGCGCACCGACCACTTCTGGGTCAACCCGTTCGGGATGTCCTTCAAGCACATCAAGGTCAGCGACCTGATCCTGGTGAACCACCAGGGCCAGGTCGTCGAGGGCCGCTACCCGGTGAACGAGGCCGCGTTCGCGATCCACTCGCAGGTGCACCAGGCGCGCCCCGACGTCGTCGCCGCCGCGCACAGCCACTCCACCCACGGCCGCGCGATCTCGGCGCTCGGCCAGAAGCTCGAGCCGATCACCCAGGACGTGTGCGCGTTCTACCAGGACCACGGCCTGTTCGACGACTACACCGGCGTCGTCACCGATCTGGAGGAGGGCAAGCGCATCGCCGCCGCCCTCGGCGACCACAAGGCCGTCATCCTGCGCAACCACGGCCTGCTGACCGTGGGCGACACGGTCGACGCCGCCGCCTGGTGGTTCATCACGATGGAACGCTCGTGCCAGGTGCAGTTGCTGGCGAAGGCCGCCGGGCAGGTCGTCCCGATCGAGCACGACAACGCCGTCCTCACCCATGAGCAGATCGGCAACGACCTCGTCGGCTGGATCAACTACCAGCCGCTCTACGACCAGATCATCCGCGAGCAGCCCGACCTGTTCGACTAGGACGCCCGTGGCGGCCGTCGAAGCCGGCTCCCACCACGGCCGGTGGCCGCCGCCCGCCATTCGACGGTCTCCAGCCAGGTGGCCAGGTCCTTCGTCTCGGGGCGCAGGGCCCGGGTGGCGGCGATGTCGGCTCCGTAACCGCCGTGCGCGTCGAGGTGCGCGACGGCGGCGGCCGTTTCCTCCGGCAGCGCGTCGAGGGGAACGGGAACGTACGGGATCTCGCGGCCGGCGGCCTTGCTGAAGGCGGCGGCGAGCTGGTCGGGCGTGGCCGCGTCACCCGCGATGGCGAGCGTCTCCCCCAGGTACCGGGCGGGGTCGGCGAAGGCGGCCGCGACGAACGCGCCGATGTCGTCCACCGCGATCAGCTGCTCGGGGACGTCCGGGGAGAACGGCGTCGCGATCGCCTCGGCCCCGAGGTGGTTCTCCATGAACGACGCGGGCCGCAGCACGGTCGCCGGGATCCCCTTCCGGCGGATGTGCTCTTCGATCCGGAGTTTGGCCTCGAAGGCGGGCACCCCCGCCGAACGCTCGGCCCCCGCGACGGACGAGTAGACCAGGTGGGCCGCGCCGGCGGCGTCCGCGACGGCGATGCCGCGCCGGACCTCGTCGTCGAACGGGACGGGCGGCGAGCCCATGAGGCCCGCCTGCACGCTGAAGACACCGTGAACGCCGGCCGCCGCGGCGTCGAGCGACGCGCGGTCGTCCAGGCCGCCGGCGACGACCTCGGCGCCGGCCCCGGCGAGCGCGCGGGCGGCGGGGCCGCGCACGTCGCGGGTCA
>NZ_BAAAMR010000246.1:0-2473 GCF_039529375.1 Actinomadura napierensis | reverse complement strand
CGGCCGTCAGCGGGGCGGAGGCCGCCAGTTCCGCGGCGACCGCGGCGACCGCGGTGGCCGGGACGGCGGCCGGGGGAGCGTCGGTCATGGTGCGCCCCCCGATCGGCAGGGCGTGGACGGCGGCCCGCGCGATCGCCTCGACCTCCTCGGCCGAGTGGTCGGCGGACGGGTTGCGGCGCATCCAGCGCACCAGCCGCAGCGGTTGGGCGAACACGATCCCGTCGGCGGTGAACGGCGCACGCGCCAGCTTGCCGCCGTGCACCGCCAGCACCGGCGTCACCGCCACCGGCGCGCCGTACCGCTCGGAGATCAGCCTCCCGGCCGCCTCGGCCCGCGCCGTCAGCCCGCCCACCAGCTTGGACTGGGTGCGGCCGTTGACGAACAGCCGCCCGCCGTGCCGGTCGATCTCCGCGTCCGGCGCCCACGCCTCGTTGTGCACCAGCCACACCCCGCCCGGCCCGACGACCAGCTCGTCGGCGGCCTCGTGCCCGGGCACGACCCGGCCGTGCAGCACCCGGTGGCCGCGCCGCTCCAGCGTCAGCCGCAGCGTCCGGTCCATCCGCTCGACGCCGCGCCGCCCGAGCCGCCACACCCGGGATGCGTTGTACAGGCGCCAATGCACCAGCGTGTCCGCGGACGCCAGCAGAACGGCCACCACGACTCCGAAAACAGCGTTCACCAGCATCCCGCACAGCACCAGCGACGCGACCGCCAGAAATGCGCGGGTCCGCAACCGGCCTTTTCGGCCACGCTGCCACAGCTCCTCGTAAACCGCCTGGGGTGAACCGCCGGTGAACGCCTCACGGCCGCGGATATAGATGGATTCGCCGAGCATCCCCAACCTCCAGCACCTGCGACGACGACCTCATTATGGCGATACCCGGCCGATTGTCGCCACACATGGCACGGTGATGGAAACCAAACGGCAAAGCAACCTCGGGAGCCCGTAGCATTGCTTACCTGGTCTTTTGCGGGGGTTGGCGCACCGATTCCTGGAGGGAACTTTGTACCATTCTGAGCAAATGATGAAATGCTCGATGCAAGTATCACCGTAACCCGCACGGCGCCTTTCATCGCGGTGGCGTTTCTCACATGGACGGTCACCCGCGGGCACCGGTACGGTCGTCTGCCGCCACACTGGACGGATGCATCTCAGCGCCGCCGAGGGCCTGCCGGTCCGCCATGCCGTCCCCGGGCTGCGCGCCGCGCTGGCCGCCCGCGGCGCCGCGGTCCTCGCCGCGCCGCCCGGCACCGGCAAGACCACCCTCGTCCCGCTCGCGCTGGCCGGCCTCGCCCTCACCGCCGGCGGCCCGGCTTCCGGCGGCCCGGCTCCCGGTGGCCCAGCTTCCGGTGGCAGGGTCCTGGTGCTGGAGCCTCGCCGGCTGGCCGCGCGCGCCGCCGCCCGCCGCATGGCCTGGCTGCTCGGCGAGCGCGTCGGCGGCAGCGTCGGCGTCACCGTCCGCGGCGAGTCGCGTCCCGGCTCCCGCGTCGACGTCGCCACCACCGGGGTGCTGCTCCAGCGCGTACAGGACGATCCCGAACTCGCCGGCGTCGGCACGGTGATCCTGGACGAGTGCCACGAGCGGCACCTGGACGCCGACACCGCGCTGGCGTTCCTGCTGGACGTCCGCGCGGCGCTCCGCCCCGACCTGCGGCTGGTCGCCGCGTCCGCCACCGCCGACACCGGCCCGTGGGCCCGGCTCCTCGGCGGCGGCGACGGCCCCGCGCCCGTGGTCGAGACCGAGGCCGCGCTGCACCCGGTCGAGGTGGTATGGGCTCCGCCGCCGCGCCCCGTTCCGCCGCCGCACGGGATGCGCGTCGACCCCGCGCTGCTCGCCCACGTCGCCGACACCGTCCGCCGCGCCCTCGCCGAACGCGACGGCGACGTGCTGTGCTTCCTGCCCGGCGTCGGGGAGATCGCCCGCGTCGCCGGACGGCTCGCCGGCGTCCCCGCAGAGGTGCTCCAGGTCCACGGGCAGGCGCCGCCGGCGGTGCAGGACGCCGTCCTGGCGCCCGCCACGGGCCGCCGCGTCGTCCTCGCGACCTCCGTCGCCGAGTCCAGCCTCACCGTCCCCGGCGTGCGGATCGTCGTGGACGCCGGCCTGGCCCGCGAGCCCCGCACCGACCACGCCCGCGGCCTCGGCGCGCTCACCACCGTCCGCGCGTCCCGCGCCACCGCCGACCAGCGCGCCGGGCGCGCCGGACGAGAGGCCCCCGGCGCCGTCTACCGCTGCTGGACGCAGGCCGAGCACGACCGGCTGCCCGCGCGCCCCCGCCCGGAGATCGAGCTCGCGGACCTCACCGGCTTCGCGCTCCAGGCCGCCTGCTGGGGCGACCCCGGCGCGGGCGGCCTCGCCCTGCCCGACCCGCCGCCGCCCGCCGCGATGGACGACGCCCGCGACGTCCTCGGCTCCCTCGGCGCCGTCCGCGACGGCCAGGTCACCCCGCGCGGACGGCGGCTGGCCGGCGTCGG
>NZ_BAAAMR010000245.1:0-2525 GCF_039529375.1 Actinomadura napierensis | reverse complement strand
TAGGTCCAGTTGGACTGTTCGGTGTCGACGAAGATGATGCGGGCGTCGGGGTATTTCTCGTCGGTGTCGTCCCACATATAGAAGTCGCCGAACGGGCCCTCCGGGTCCATTCGCGATGCTTCGAACCACGGGTGCTGATCTGAGGTGTGGTTCATCACCAGATCCGCGATGACCCTGATACCGCGGGCATGGGCCTCTTCGATGAGTTCGACGAAGTCGCCGAGCTCCCCGAAGTCGGGCAGGATCTTGGTGTAGTTCGCGATGTCGTAGCCGCCGTCTTTGAGCGGTGACTGGTAGATGGGCAGCAGCCACAGGCACTCGACGCCGAGCCATTCCAGGTGGTCGAGTTTGGAGATGAGGCCGCGCAGGTCGCCGTAGCCGTCGTTGTTGGAGTCGGCGAACCCCCGCACCGACACCTCATAGAAGACGGCCGTCTTGAACCAGTGGGGCGTCCGCGGCGCCTCCTCGTCGAAGGGGTCGGGGATCGCGCCCGCCGCCGGCCGGACGGCCTCCGCCGGAAGAGCGCCCCGGGCCGGGCCGTGCCCGGCCTCCGGCTCGGTGACCGGGCCGGACGTGCTGCAGGTGAAGTACTTCGACTGGGCGTGCATGGGCCATCCCGGAGTGTCGGCGACATCTAGATCAGCAATTCCCGCCGCCCGTCGCGGGGACGTGCGCGACAGGCAACCATCCGTAAAAATCTCCGTACTCTCCGTAATCACGCCGCCGCGGCCGACGCGGCGCGACCTGCCGCCCGCCGGGCCGCGGGACTTTCCGCCCGGCAGGCGTGTCATGCCCGGATCTTTAGCTTCGGCACCGTTTTCGCCCCGGGCCCCGGGTAGGTCGATCCCAAGCTCAGAACCTGCCGCGCGGGCAGTTGACGACCAGCCCGGACGGGGCGGCTCGCCGCCCCGTCCAAAGCGATCGGAGGGACAGTGGAGCGCTGGGAGATGTCGCCATCGGTCGTACCGACGCGCGATGACCTCGTGGCCCGGCTGCGCGCTCGCTTCGCCGACATTCCGGCCGAGCACGTGCGCCGTTGCGTGGACGACCTGTGGTGCTGCTGCACCCATCTCGGGATGCGGCCCGACGCCCGGACCATCGAGCGCCTCGCCGCGTCCCGGCTGACGGGCGTCGTGCGCGGCGCCCGGCCGCCCTATCCGGACGGCGGGCGGCCGCCGGGGCCGCACGGCCCGGCCGCCACCGCGCTCCCTCCCGTACCCGCGGCCGCCGCGGCACCGCCGGCCGCCGCCAGGCCCAGGACGGCCCGTGCCGCCGCGAGCACCCCGATCGGGATGTGACAGATGAAGGACACCGCCGTGCCGGGCCTGCGGATGGACACCCGGCGAGGGTTCGTCGTCCTGCGGCTGCCGGCGCAGATCAGCTGGCACAACTACGCGGGGATCCGGGAGGGGGTGTGCCGGGCGCTGTCGCTGGCCGGCGGCGCGCTCGCCCCTGACAGCCCCGCCGCGCCCGCGCCCGGGCCGCGCAGGGGGGTGGTCGTCGACTTCGGCGACTCGGTCCTGCTGGACGCGTCCGGGCTGGTGCTGCTCGCCCGCACCGAGACCCGGGCCCGGCTGCTCGGCTGCCCGCTGCGGGCCGTGGTGCCCGCGATGGCCATGCCCGTGCGGCGCGCGCTGCACCTCACCGGCCTGTCCAGCCTGGTCCCCGTGTTCGAGGACGTCGCGGAGGCCATCGCGGCGCCCGTGCCGCCCCGGGAGACCGCGCCCGTCGACACCGGCCACGTGCTGGACGCCATCCGGGCCCTGCACCCGTCCGACACCGGGTTCGCGCCGGCGCCGTCCGCCGCCCCGCCCGACCTGCACATCACCACCGCCGAGGCCGGCGACGGCGACCACACCGTGGTGCACCTGTCGGGGGTGCTGGACGACATCACCGTCCGGCGGCTCGGCGAGACGCTGACCACGCTGGTCGAGGGGAACCTGCGGCACCTGATGGTGCGGATGGGCGACCGGATCGGGGTGCGCTGCGACCCGCTGCCGGTGCTGCTCGGCATCCGCTGGCGGGTGGCGGCCGAGGGCGGCTGCCTGTCGCTGCCCGGGCTGCCCGCCCGGCTCCGCGGGATCATCGACCGCGAGGGGCTCGGCTCGGTGTTCACCGCCTGCCGCTCCATCGACGGCCGGATGCTCGGCGAGCCGGCCTGACCGGCGCCGGTTCCGCCACCGGGCCGTTCCGTCCTCCGCTCAGCTTCCGCTCGGCCGCAGCAGGTTGCGCGCCGCGCGCAGGGAGTCGCGGACGGGGCGGCCCGCGCCCGCCGTCCGGCCGGAGCGGGCACCGGCCGCGCCGCCTTCGCCCGGCCCGGGAGGCTCCTCGTCCCGCTGGAACGTGAAGATGTGCGCGGGCCGCGCGTGCGGATCGAGCCGGACGTAGTTCGCCCGCCGCCACGTGTAGGTCGCGCCGTCCAGTTGGTCGATGAGGGTGAACGACCGCTCGGGGTCGTTGGGGAGGCCGAGTGCGGTGAGGTCGAGGTGGACGGTCGCTTCGCGCGGCTGGTGCGGGTTGAGGTT
>NZ_BAAAMR010000244.1:0-2533 GCF_039529375.1 Actinomadura napierensis | reverse complement strand
GTCGCGACGGCCGCGACCGCCCTGGACGTGCTGGCCGGCGGGCCGCTGCGCCACCTGGACCACTGGGTGTTCGCCGGCGGCCTGCCGCCCCGCACCGGCGCCTGGCACTGGACGTGGCGGACGATCGTCAACGGCGGCCAGTACTGGATCGTCGGGAGCCTCGCGGGGATCACCGCGGCCACGGCCGCCTGGAAGCGCCGCAGCCTCCCGCTGCTGATCCGCGCGGGGATCTGGCTGGCCTGCACGGAGCTGGTCGTCCGGTCCGCGCAGGTGCTGTTCGCCCGGACCGCGCCCCTGTACGGCGAGGACGCGCTGTTCGCCGGCGGGCACCTGTCCTTCCCGTCCGGGCACGCCGCCAACGCCGCCGCCTGCCTGCTGTTCATCGCGGCGATGACCGGCGCGTCGCGCGGCTGGACGATCGCCGCGCACACCCTGGCCGCACTCGTCGCCGTCGCCGTCGTCGCGCTCGGCTACCACTGGCCCACCGACGCGCTCGCCGGCTGGGGGACCGGCACGCTGCTGGCCTGCGCCGCCCGCGCGCTGGTCGTGCCGCGCGCGCCGCGGCGCGAGGCCCGGCGCGCCGGGAAGGCGACGGCCGTGCCCGGGGACGCCTGACGCCCCGGCGCCCGCCTCACTCGCCTCCGGCGAACTCGGCGAGCAGCGCGGCCAGCGCACGCGGCTCGGAGAACATCGGCCAGTGCCCGGTCGGCAGCTCCCGGTAGGTCCATTCCGGGCCGCTCATCATCGCGAACACCGGGTTGCCGCTGTCGGCCATCTGCCGCACCGCCGCGAGCGGGATGGTGCACAGCACCAGGGTGCGCGGCGTGGACGGCAGCGGCTCGGGCCGCGCGAGCGGCTGCGATGCCGCCGCGAACGGCTGCGGCGTGCCGCGCCGGCGCATCTCGGCGAGCCGCTCCGCGCTCAGCCCCGCGAGGTTGACCGGGTCGGCGTCCGGGTCGAACGGCGGCACCGGGATCTTCCAGCCCTCGCCCGCGCCGGCGACGCCCTTCTCCAGTTCCGCGCGGTCGTCCGGGGCGTGGAAGTCGATGCCGGCCATCCCCGGCGGCATCGGCCCGCTGTCGACGTAGACGACGCGCGAGACCCGCTCCGGAATCCGGTCGGCGGCGCCGGTGACCGCCATGTTCGCCCCGCTGTGCGCGACGAGCACCACCTCGCCGGGCCCGCCGTCCTCGACGGCCCGCACGACATCCTCGACATGGGTGTCCAACCCCACCTCCGGCGTCAGCTCGGCGGCCCGCTCGGCCAGCCCCGTCAGCGTCACCGGACGCGCCTCGTGGCCCGCGGCCCGCAGCCCGTCCGCCACCTCCTCCCACGCCCACGCGCCCAGCCAGAACCCGGGGACCAGTACGAACCTCGCCATGTCAGCGCCCTTCCCTTGCGGATGTGCCCTCACGCTAAGCTCGATACCGGACGGAACCCGCCCGGATTAAAGGAGTGGTCCATGCCACATCCGGCACCCGACTCCGGGCCGGCCCACCCGACGACCCGCGTGCTGGCCATGCTGGAACTGCTGCAGGCCCACCACCGCATCACCGGCACCGAACTGGCGCGGCGGCTCGGCGTCGACGAGCGGACCGTCCGCCGCTACGCCGCCCGCCTGGACGACCTCGGCGTGCCCGTCGTCGCCGATCGCGGCCGGCACGGCGGCTACCGGCTCATGCCCGGCTACAAGCTGCCGCCGCTGATGCTCACCGACGACGAGGCGACCGCCGTCGTGCTCGGGCTGATGGCCGGCCGCCGGCTCGGCCTGCCGGGACAGGCGACCGAGAGCGCGCTGGCCAAGGTGCAGCGGGTGCTGCCCGCCGTGCTGCGCGACCGCGTCCAGGCGCTGCGCGAGACACTCGGCTTCACCCTTCCCGCCCGCGACGCCGCCGAGCCCTCCACCGGCGCCGTCCTCACCCTGGCGGCCGCCGTCCGCGAACGCCGCCGCGTGCGGCTGCGGTACCGGTCGTGGCAGGGCGCCGACTCCGAACGCGACCTGGACCCCTACGGCCTGGTCTTCCACTCCGGACGCTGGTACGTCACCGGCCACGACCACCGCAGCGGCGAGGTCCGCACCTTCCGCGTCGACCGGATCGCCTCCGCCGAGCCCGGCTCCGCCACCTACGAGATCCCCGCCGGCATCGACCCCGTCCAGCACGTCACCCGGTCGCTGGCGGGCGTCCCGTACGCGCACGAGGTCGAGGTCCTGCTGGAGACCACCCTCGACCAGGCGCGCCGCCGGATCCCCGCCACGGTCGCCACGCTCACCGAGACCGACGGGGGAGTGGTCATGACGACCCGCGCCGAGCACCTGGATGGGATGGCGCGGATGCTGGCCGGGCTCGGCTGGCCGTTCGTGATCCGCCGCCCGGCCGAACTGCGCGGGCACGTCCGCGACCTCGCCCGCGCCCTGGAGGGGCAGGCCGCCCGCTGACCGGCGCCCCGCCCGACGCGGAGCCCGGCGGGCGGGTCAGCCGGATCGGCGCGTCAGTCCCGCGCCGGGCCGCCGGGGGGGGCGGGGGCGGCGGGA
>NZ_BAAAMR010000243.1:0-2732 GCF_039529375.1 Actinomadura napierensis | reverse complement strand
CGAGGACGCGCCCGCGGCCGAGCCCGCCGCGGCCGCCGCGTCCGGGCAGGCGCCGGAGCAGGCGGCGGAGCCGGCGGCCGAGCCGCCCGCGAAGAAGCCCGCCCGGACCCGCACCCGGACCCGCGCGGCGAAGGCCGCCGAGACCGCCGAGCCCGTGCCTCCGACGGGCGCCGAGACGTCCCCGGAGATCGCCGCCGAGCCCGCGCAGGCCGCCGAGCCCGCCGCAGAGGAGCCCGCCGCCGAGGCTCCCGCCGAGCCCGCGCGCCGCACCCGCACCCGACGCCGCCCGGCGGCCGAGAAGACCACCGCGGACGACGCCGCGGAGGAGGCCTCCGCGCCTCCCGCCGCGCCGAGGGTTCCGCCGGTGCCGTCCGTGCCGGAGGTGCCCTCCGTGCCCGTGGCCGGGGCCGAGCCGGAAGCCGGCCAGGTGTCGGAGAGCGAGCCCGCCAGCGGCGTCGGCGTCCCGGGCGTGACGTTCCAGCCGCCCATGGTCGTGTTCCAGCCCCCGCAGCCGAAGGCCGAGAAGCCCGCGCGGGACAAGGACGAGCCGAAGCCCGAACCCGCCGACCGCGACCGGGACAAGGACAAGGATCAGGACCAGGACCGCGACACCGGCGAGGACGAGGGCGACCACGGCCCGTCCGACGAGGACGACTCCGACGACCGGCCGTCGCGCCGGCGCCGCCGCAGGGGCGGCCGCGGCCGCGGCCGCGGCGGCAAGGAGGGCGACGACGAGGCCGACGAGGCCGAGGAGACCGAGCCCGCGGAGTCCAAGGAGAAGGACAAGGGCAAGAAGGACGAGGGCAAGAAGGACGAGGAGCCCGCCGCCAAGCCCGCCAAGTCCAGGTCCAGGTCCGCCAAGGCCAAGGCCAAGGAGAAGGACGAGCAGGCCCCCGAGGCCGAGCACGAGGACGACCACGAGGACGAGGGCGACGACGAGGGTGGCGCCGCCGGCAGCCGCCGGCGCCGCCGCCGGCGCCGCCGGTCGGGCGTCGAGACCGACGCCAACGGCCCCGACGACCCGCCGAACACCGTCGTGCACGTGCGCACCGCCCGCGAGGAGCGCGCCGCCGCCGAGGACGAGGTCCAGTCCGTCCGCGGCTCCACCCGGCTGGAGGCCAAGAAGCAGCGCCGCCGGGAGGGCCGCGAGCAGGGCCGCCGCCGCCCGCCGGTGATCACCGAGGCGGAGTTCCTGGCGCGCCGCGAGGCCGTCGATCGGGTCATGGTGGTGCGGCAGGAGGGCGACCGCACGCAGATCGCCGTGCTGGAGGACGACGTCCTCGTCGAGCACTACGTCAACCGCGCGACGCACCAGTCGTACGTCGGCAACGTGTACCTCGGCAAGGTGCAGAACGTGCTGCCCTCGATGGAGGCGGCGTTCGTCGACATCGGCAAGGGCCGCAACGCGGTCCTGTACGCGGGCGAGGTCAACTGGGACGTCGCCGGCCTGGTGGGCCAGCCGCGCCGCATCGAGTCGGCGCTGAAGTCCGGCCAGTCGGTGCTGGTGCAGGTCACCAAGGACCCGCTCGGCCACAAGGGCGCCCGGCTGACCAGCCAGGTCTCCCTGCCCGGCCGCTACCTGGTGTACGTGCCGGACGGGTCGATGACCGGCATCAGCCGCAAGCTGCCCGACAAGGAGCGCAGCCGGCTGAAGTCGATCCTGAAGAAGGTCATGCCGGAGCACGCGGGCGTGATCGTCCGCACCGCCGCCGAGGGCGCCACCGAGGAGGAACTCGGCCGCGACGTCTCGCGGCTGGCCGCCCAGTGGGAGAGCATCCAGAAGAAGGTCAAGACCGCCTCGGCGCCGTCGCTGCTGTACGGCGAGCCGGATCTGACGATCCGGGTGGTCCGCGACATCTTCAACGAGGACTTCGCCAAGCTCGTCGTCTCCGGCGACGAGGCCTGGGACACCGTCTCGGAGTACGTCGAGTACGTCGCGCCGCACCTCGCCGACCGCGTCGAGCGCTGGACGGGCGACCACGATGTGCTGGGCGCGTTCCGGATCGACGAGCAGATCGCCAAGGCCCTCGACCGCAAGGTGTGGCTGCCGTCCGGCGGCTCGCTGGTGATCGACAAGACCGAGGCGATGACGGTCGTCGACGTCAACACCGGCAAGTTCACCGGGCAGGGCGGCAACCTCGAGGAGACCGTCACCCGCAACAACCTGGAGGCGGCGGAGGAGATCGTCCGCCAGCTCCGGCTGCGCGACATCGGCGGCATCGTCGTGATCGACTTCATCGACATGGTGCTGGAGAGCAACCGGGACCTGGTGCTGCGCCGGCTCGTCGAGTGCCTGTCGCGGGACCGTACCAAGCACCAGGTCGCCGAGGTCACCTCGCTGGGCCTGGTGCAGATGACCCGCAAGCGGGTCGGCCAGGGCCTGCTGGACGCGTTCTCGGAGACCTGCGAGTGCTGCAACGGCCGCGGCATCCACGTCCACCTCAACCCGGTCGAGCTGAAGCCCGAGAAGGTCGCCGGCAAGGAGCCCGCCCGCCGCCGCAAGCGCAAGGGCGAGGTCGAGAAGGCCGTCGAGGAGAAGCTGGCCCAGCGCGAGACGAAGCGTGAGCCGGCCGAGCCGAGGGGAGACGCCGAGCCGGCCGCGGAGCCGGAGGCGGCGCGTACCGAGCCGGCCCGGCCGCGGCCGAAGAGGTCCCGTCCCGCCAAGCGTCCCGCCGGCCCGCCGCCCGAGGTCGACGGCGAGGAGCCGCCGGCGGAGGGCGGCGTGGAGGGGG
>NZ_BAAAMR010000242.1:0-2839 GCF_039529375.1 Actinomadura napierensis | reverse complement strand
CCCAGGGGGGCGACCCCCTGGAACCCCCGTTGCGACCAACAGGCCGTTTCCCGCTCCGCTGGCGCTCCGCGTGAAAACAGCCTGTCGGTCGGCGGGCAGGCCCGCTCCGCTCGCTGGGCTCGCTCCGCGTGCCTGCTCGTGGAGTGGCCGGGGTTCGGACCTCCTCGGCCTGGGGTTCGGACTTCCTCGGTCTGGGGTTCGGCGTACCCCGGGGCGGGGGTCGCGTAGCCTCGCGCGGGAGAATCCGTTCCGTGGGGACGATGATGCCCGAGCGCTGGGGGGCTTTTGTGAACGCCACGCCGTGGACCGGACCGCAGTGGGACGACCCGGCGCTGACGCGGCTCGCCCGGCAGTTGCGCGACGCGCACCGGGCCGTGGCGCCGCTGCCGCCGCAGACCCGCCGGCGGCTGATCCGCCACCTCCTGGCGATCACCGATCTGGCCAAAAGGGACTCCGACCTCGCCGCCCGCAGGCTGGAGGCGTTCCTGGCCGATTTCCACGAGGCGCCCGACGTCCGTTAGCGTGCGCAGTGGCCGGATCCGGTCCGGTCACCCGGCGAGACGGGGGCGAGGCCGACAAAAACGCCAGCGACACGGCAATTCTTGCGTGCAGGTGATTGTGTCCATGCTGAGGGTCCCTTAGTTTCGTTCGGGCAAGGGGGGAACTAGAGGAGCAACCCATGAACAAGCGTGAGCTGGTCGACGCCATCTCTGACCGGCTGGGCAGCAAGAAGGCCGCAGCCGAGGCCGTCGACGCGATCCTGGAGGCGATCCAGTCCGCGGTCGCCAAGGGCGACAAGGTGGCGATCACCGGGTTCGGTTCGTTCGAGAAGGCCGACCGGCCTGCCCGTACGGCCCGCAACCCCGCAACGGGCAAGACCATCGAGGTTCCCGCGACGTCCGTGCCGAAGTTCAAGGCCGGCGCGGACTTCAAGAACCTGGTGGCCGGCAAGAAGTAGCCTGCCGCGGCAGCGCCCGGGACCGTTATCGCAACGGTCCCGGGCGCTGCCGCGTTTCACGCCTCCCGGGCCGGCAGCGGGAACGTCGACAGCGTCACCACCGAGACCCGGCCGCCGTCCAGCGCCAGGTTCACCCGCTGCCCGAAGCGCAGCAGCCGCAGGCCGCCCGCCGCGAACGCCTCGGCGTCGAACGGCAGCTCCGTCCCGTCGTCCAGCAGCACGCTCCCGGTCCGCGCGGCCGCGTCGAAGTCCTTCACCGTCCCCTGCATGCCCGGAACACTATCCCCGGCCGTGCCCGGCGGACGGCGCGAAGTGGGGGAGCAGGGCGGCGACGGCCGCGGTGCGGGGGCCGGTGCCGAGCGCCAGGGCGGCGCGCAGGTCGTCGGGGGTGTCGACGTCCCGGCGGACGCTGTCGGTGCCGGGCAGCAGCAGTTCGCGGGCACCGCGCGCGCGGTGGGCGGCGCGGGAGTCGCCGCCGAACGCGGGGGAGAAGGGGACGCCGGGACGCGCCGTGTAGAGGGTGGTGCCGATGCCCGCAGCGTCCGGGACGAACGCCTCGGGCGCCCGCGCGGCGGCGTCGAGGACACGCGCGAGCTCGTCCGGCCGCAGCGCGGGCAGGTCGGCGGACAGCGCGCCGACCCCCGTGTGCGGGAACCACTCGCGGCCGCGCCCCGCGCCGTGCACCAGGGCCGGGTTCAGCCCGGCGTCCGGCTCGTCCGGGACGATCCGCGCGCCGAGCGCGGCCAGTTCCGCGGCGGGGAGGGGATCGTCGGTGACCACTATCACATCGCGGACGCGGGCGCAGCGCAGCGCCGCCGCGACGGTGTCGGCGGCGACCGCCAGGGCCAGTGCCGCGCGGTGCGGCCCCGCCGCGGCGGACATGCGGGTCTTGGCCTTCGCCAGCACCTTGACCGGCACGACGAGCGACCACTCGGGATGAGGCGCGCTGGGCGCTGGGGTAGACATGGCAACTCGACACTATGCGCAGACAACCGCGACACTTGAGGACACCCCGCGTTCACGCCGGGTACGGATGGAGGAGGGACGGATCATGGGCCACGGGTACTCGCCTGGCTGGCGCAAGCTCACGATCGTCGTCCTGCGGCCCCTGCTGTTCGGGTTGCTGAGACGGGACTGGCGCGGCCGGGGCAACGTGCCCAGGACGGGCGGCGTGATCATCGCCGCCAACCACATCTCCGAGTCCGACCCGCTGGCCCTCGCCCACTTCGTCTACGAGTCCGGCCGCTACCCCGTCTACCTCGCCAAGGCCGCGCTGTTCGGCACGCCGGTCGTGGGGGCGGCGATGCGCGGCACCGGCCAGATCCCGGTGTACCGCGACAGCGCCGACGCCGCGCTCGCGCTCAAGGACGCCGAGAAGGCGCTGGTGGACGGCGAGTGCCTGATGTTCTACCCGGAGGGCAGCTGCACCCGCGACCCGGAGCTGTGGCCGATGACCGGCCAGACGGGCGTGGCGCGGATGGCGCTGCAGACGGGCGCGAAGGTCGTCCCGGTCGCGACGTGGGGCGCGCACGAGCTGCTGCCCTACAAGAAGGCCGAGCAGCGCGGCCTCGCCGGGAGCCTGAAGAAGGGCTTCCACCCGTTCCCGCGCAAGACGATGAAGGTGATCGCGGGCCCGCCGATCGACCTGTCGAAGTACGAGGGGCGCCCGCTCGACAAGGAGACGCTGCGCGCCGCCACCGACGACATCATGGACGTGATCAGCGAGCTGGTCGGCGAGCTGCGCGGCGAGCGGCCGCCCGCCGAGCGCTACGACCACCACAAGGTGCTGGAGGAGCGGCGCCGCGCGGCCGGGGGCGGCGAGGCCGCGAAGGCCGCCGAGGTGCCCGGCCAGGCCGGGCCGGCGGACCGCGACGACGTCGC
>NZ_BAAAMR010000241.1:0-3082 GCF_039529375.1 Actinomadura napierensis | reverse complement strand
GCCCCGGGGGGGCGGGCGACCTCGCGGGTGACGGCCGCGAGCCCCGCCACCGTCTCGGCGATGTCGTAGGCCGCCGCCGCCCCGGCCGCCGCGCGGCCCTCCCGCTCCGCGACTCCGGGGAACAGCAGCCGGGCCGCCAGCGCGTCGGCGAGCGCGCCCGGGTCGTCCACCGGGACCAGCGCCCCGAGCCCGGGACCGACGACCTCCGCGATGCCGGGGATGTCCGTCCCGACCAGGGACCGGCCGGTGGCGAGCGCCTCCAGCGCGGTCAGCGGCAGCCCCTCCCAGCGGGACGGCAGCACGACGACGTTCGCCGCCGCCAGCCAGTCGCGCGGGTCCTGCACCGCCGGGACGAACCGGACGCCCGGCACCCGGCGGCGGCGCAGCGCGTCCCGGTCCTCGCCGTCCCCGACGATCGCCAGCCGCGCCGACGGGCACCGGGCGGCGACCGCCGGCCAGGCCGCGACCAGCACGTCCTGCGCCTTCTGCCGGGTCAGCCGGCCGACGCACACCGCGAGCGGCGCGGCGGCGGGCAGGCCGAGGCGGGTCCGCGCCGCGAGCCGGGCGGACGCGTCGGCGGGCCCGAACCTGCGGCGGTCCACCCCGTTGCGGACCAGCCGGAACGGGCCCCGCACACCGGCCCGCATCCCCGCGCGCAGCTCGCCCTCGCCGACGCAGACCAGCGCGTCCGCGCGGCGGGCCGCGAGCCGCTCCCAGATCCGGCTGACCAGGTCCTGCCGGCCGGTGGCCGCGAGCCACGACCAGCCGTGCGGCTGGAAGATCGTCGGCACGCCGCACGGGCGGCCCGGCAGCCGTCCGGCCAGGCCGGCCTTCGAGGAGTGCAGGTGCACGACGTCCGGCTCGAAGCCCTTCACGAGGCGGCGCAGGCGCAGCGCCTCCAGCGGCGTGCGCGGGCCGGGCGCGCGGTGGGCGTCCCAGTTGAACCACGGCACGCCCGCCGCCGCGCAGCGGGCCGGCAGGTCGCCGCCGGACGGGCAGGCTACCGCGACCTCCCAGCCGCGCCTGCGCTGGTCGGCGACCGCCTGCCCGATGTAGACGGCGACGCCGCCCGCGTTCGGCTGGCTGACGTGCAGCACCCGCAGCGGGGCGGCGGCGTCAGCCATGCCCCGGCTGCCCGCCCTCGCGCGCCCCCGCGACCTCGTCACCGCGCGCCGTTGCGGCGCGGGGGGCGGCGGGGCGAGGGGTGTCCTCGCGCGGGTGGGGCACGTCGACGCGGGGTGCGGGCGCGTCGTCGCCGGGACGGGTCGGCATCGGGACGGACGCCGGCCGGTGGTGCCGGCGCGCGGCCAGGCCCGCGCGGACCAGCGCCAGGCCCGCGAACACCGGCGCCGGGACGGCGCGGCCGAGGATGATCCGCTGGTTCTGGACGCGGCTCGGCCGCCATTTCAGCTTGTAGGGTTCCTCGCCCCGCAGCAGGTTGACGGCCTGGCGGCCACGCGCGCGCGCCAGGCCGAGGTCCTCGCGGAGCAGCATCAGCGTGACGTCCACACTGTCGCGCAGCTCCGGGATCGCCCCGTACAGATAGGCGCCGACGAACCGGTGCCCGATGAGGACGAGGTCGCTGGCGACGAGCCGCCCGTCCCAGCGGTACTGGAGGATGGCGGCGCGGCCCTCGCGGACCATCGCGGCGCCCGCCTCGGCCAGGTGGCGGCGGAACCGCTCGCGGGTGTGCTCGGGGTTCATCGGCCGGTTGCGCCACTGCCGGGCGTGCAGGTCAAGCAGCGCGGCGACGGCGTCCCCCGCCTCGTCCGGCGGGACGGTCTCGACGGTGATGCCCCGGACGTCGATCTTGCGGAGCTTCGCGCGCATCTTGCCGGCGCTGCGGCCCGGCAGCCGCGCCAGCACGTCGTCGATGCCGGTGCAGGGCAGTTCCATGCAGACCGACGCCGGCATCCGCCACGCCCGGCCCGGCCAGCGCTGCGCCACCTGGTGGACGACCGAGCCGGGGCGCACCTCGCGCAGGTCGACCGCGCAGCGGCCGCGCATCCGGTGCAGCGCGCGGGCGAGGTGCTCGACGGCGCCGTCGGCGTAGGCGGGGTCGAGCAGGAAGTCGGCGAAGTCGCTCTGCTCGTCGGCGATCGGCACCAGCACCGGGAAGCCCCAGCGGCCCGCCGTCATCAGCGGCGCGGCGGCGACGAGGCGGCCCCGGTGCCGGACGAGGACGAGCCGCAGCCGCCCCCGGATCCCGTACCAGCCCCACCAGGCGCTGAGCCACTCGTGGGTCTGGAACGGCGTGGCCTCCGGGCTGCGTTCGTACAGGTCGCGGAGCTCGCCGGCGAGTTCGATGAGGGCGCCCTCGTCGCGGCGCACCTCCACCTGCCAGGTCCCGGCGGGCGCGGCGGCCCGGCTCGGGCGGATCATGCTGGACAGCGTCACGAGTTCACCTCCACGGGCTCGGCGGCCGGGCTCGGGACCGCGCCGCGCGGCGGCCGGGACGCGTCGTGCTGGCCGCGGCCGCGCCGCCCGCTCAGCACGGCGGCGCCGAGCCCGGCGAGCAGCACGCCGGACGCGGTGCCGACCGCGACGTCCAGCGACAGGTTCGGCGACGACGGCGCCGACGGGGTCGCGGCCATGCTCATCAGCGCGACCCGCACGCCGGTGTCGGTGCGGTGCGACGTGCCGTACCGGACGAGCGCGTCGGCGGCGGCGTTGGCGAACGCGGCGGCCCCGGCCGGGGTGTCCGCGCTGCCCGCGAGCTTGATCAGCGGGGTGTCCGGCGAGGTGGACGACTGGATGTGGTCGCGGGTCGCGGCCATCGCGCCGTCCGGCAGCGGGATCGAGGAGTAGGCGAGGGTCTCCGGCAGCGGCGCGAGCCGCCCGAACGCCTGCGCGAAGCTGACCGCCGCGGGTCCCTGGGCGCCGTCGCCGTCGTCGACGACCAGCACGTAGGCGGTGGCGGTGTAGGTCGCCGGCGCGAACAGGGCGTAGCCGAGCCCGCCGAGGAGCCCGCTCAGCACGAGCGCGATGGCGAGGCCGAACCGGCGCAGGAACGCGGCCATCGGCGCGCGCAGGCGGCCGGCGGCGCGGCGGGGCGTCGCGGCGGCCCGGCCTGCGGCGCGGC
>NZ_BAAAMR010000240.1:0-3150 GCF_039529375.1 Actinomadura napierensis | reverse complement strand
GAAGCCGACGCCCTGACCCCGGACAATCCCTACGACGTCCACTCCCTGGACACCTCACACGTCGGGTTCCTCCTCCGAGCAGCGGAGGTGGCGGCCATCCTCGACCAGCAATCACTCTGACGATGACCGCCGCCGCCGTGCGGACCGGCTGGTGAACCGGCGCCACGGTGCTTCACTAGCCGCACGGCTCTGAGTTCGGCGCAGCGCGGCAGGGCGAACCTGCCGCGCTGCGCGGTGGTCACCGGCCTTCGAGACCGTTCTCGGCGATGCCCCCGGGTGTTGCCAGAACTCATCAACACGGCAACCTGACGATCAGGGGTGTTGCCAGAACTCATCGACAAACGTTGCCGCTAGCTGGGATCTGACTCAAAGTCCGTGAAGCGATTACGGAGCGCGAGGGTTCAAGCTTCAGGGGTTCACGGAGTCGCAGTTGAGTAACTGCCCGCGCATAGATGCGGCCGCGAGGTCATTGTGCTGCATTCCCGCAGGGTCTAGGCACCCTGCTGTGTCGATTTGCTGTTCCCGCATCTGCAGCAGGTCGCGTCAACAGCGGCGTCGTCTGACCGCCACAGCACCCCGAGGAGCCATGGTGCCCCGGAGACTCCGGGGCACCATGGCGATCCGCGACCGCCCCTAGGAACGCCGCGTCCACGACGACGGTCGGCGCGAGATGCCGACCTCCAGCTATTGATCTTGACCAATAATCGTTTTACCGTGGCCCAGTCCGCTTGTTGATCTTCGGGGGCGTCCGGTCGCCCCAGGCGGACCGAAGGAGGCTTCACCCCATGCCCTCCACTTCGTCGCGCCCGGGCGCCATGTCCCCGCGCCGCTCCCTGCCGGTCCTCGTCGCCGCGGCCGCCGCGCCCCTGGCGCTGGCCACACCGGCCGCGCACGCCGCCACCAGCACATGGCGCGTCACCACCACTGCCGACACCAGCTTCAAGTCCACCGCCGACGTGACACTGCGCACGGCGGCCGGCGCGACCTTGTTCACCTGCGCCGGCGCCGGGCAGTACGGCTCCATACCCAAGCTGACGTCCGCCGCCGCCACCCCGGTCGTCATCAAGACCGGTAACGTGATCGGCACTTGCGCGGACTCCCACGGCACGCGGAGCACCTTCTTCGGCGGCACGCCCGCCTTCGGAACCATCGGCTACACCGCGACCGGCTACAACGCCACCACCGGCACCAGCACCCTCACCGGCGCCAACACCGACGGCATTCCCATAACCGTGGCGTTCTCCACCGCCGACTGCGCCATCTACATCAATAAGATCGCCGCGACCTACACCAACAGCACCCACACTTTGAAGCTCACCAGCGGCACGGTCTCGCGTGTCTCCGCCGGCTGCTTCGCAGGCACGGTGAAGGTCAACGACACTCTCGTCCTCACCGGCGACTTCAAGATGGACCCAGCCGTCACCATCACCCGCACCACCACCTAATGGTGGACCGCTCGATTATTGAGTTACGTGGCCTTAGCTGTAGTTATGCGGTGTGATGGTATTCGTTGATCATGCCCGTGACGACGGGTCTTCGCCGGATGGATCGCAGGTCGTTGAGTTCAACCGGGTCTGGGGGCTGGGCTTCGGTGTCCGGGGGGCGTTGGTTTCGAGCTTGGTGCGGCCGATGGCCGTTGTAGTGATCCAGGTACTCGCCGAGCACCAAGACCAGGTTCCGCTCCCCCAGGATCAACACCCGGTCCAGCAGTTCGCGACGAAGGTTCCGACCACCCGTTCGCAGATAGCGTTCATCCGCAGCGTCCGCGGAAGGGTCCTGATGATCCGGACGCCTTCGGCTTTGAACACCTCATCGAAGGCGCCGGTGAAGACCGGGTCGCGGTCGTGGACGAGGAAGCGTAGCGTCCCGATGCGGTCGGCCAGGTCCATGGCCAGGTTCCGGGCCTGCTGCACCACGCCCCGATCGGGTATGCCGTCACGCCACCCAGATGGAGCCTGCGGGTGCCGTGCTCGAGGAACACCAGCACGTACAACCGCTTGAGCAGCACCGTCTCCACCACCAGGAAGTCACAGGCGATGATCGCGTGAGCCTGGGCGGTCAGGAACTGCCGCCAGGTCGGCCCCTCCCGCCGCGGTGCTGGGTCGATGCCGGCGGCGCGTAACACTTGCCACACTGTGGAGGCGGCGATCGCGTGACCGAGCCGGGCCAGCTCGCCCTTGATTCTTCTATGACCCCAGGCTGGGTTCTCGCGCGCCATCCGCACGATCAGCGTCTTGATCGGAACACCGGTGGGTGGACGTCCCGGCCGGCGCCGGTCAGCGTAAGTCCATTTGCGGGCGACCAGGTGGCGGTGCCAGCGAAGAATCGTGGCCGGGGTGACCGGGAAGATCTCCGCCCACCGGCGGCGGCGAACCAGCCGGGACAACGCCGCCAACCACAGCCGGTCGCCGTGATCCCACCGCGGCCGACCGCCCAGCCGACGACGCAGCACCTGATTCTCGTGCTGCAGCACAAGCAACTCGACGTCCTTGGACGGATCCGACCGAACCAGCACCCCCAACACGCCGAACAGGCACCTCACCAATCGGTACAGCAGCGACAGCAACACCTCGAGATGGCCCCGACCAAACATGTGATCCCGCAGCGAGACCCCAGGTCAAAGCATGAATCGAGTTTCCGAGCGCCACACCATCCAACTGTGGGACCTTCGCGACCCCACACACCCCACGGCGCTGGGACAACCGCTCAGCGGCCACACCCTGCCCGTGCGAGGGGTCAGCCTTGCTCCCGACGGCCACACCCTCGCCAGCCTCGGCCACGACAGCACCCTGCGACTATGGGAGACCTCCGACCCCGCACACACCACACCGATCGGCAACCCGCTGACCGCCGGCCACACCAACGGTCTCAACAGCCTCGCCTACAGCCCCGACGGCCACACCCTGGCCGCCGCCAGCGACGACCATCTAGTCCGGCTGATCTCCACCGGTCTCCGCCACGTCATGAAACGCATCTGTGCCACCACCAACACCCTTACCGCACCCCAATGGGCGCGGTTCTTCCGACAGCTCCCCGTCAAACCATCCTGCCGCTGACCGCCCGCACCGTCACTGGGGACTGTCTGAAAGTCTGTGGGTGAGGCGGTGATCGGTTTTCAGTTCAGGGTGATGCGGTCACCGTAGTGCAGCG
>NZ_BAAAMR010000239.1:0-3238 GCF_039529375.1 Actinomadura napierensis | reverse complement strand
CCCCTCCGGCGAGCCTCGCCCCCGCCCCGCCGGCCCCGCCGTCCGCGCGCTCGCCGGGTCCGCGAAGGCGGCCGTCGCGCTGCCCGCCGGGCTCCCCGCCGAGGCCGAGGCCGTCGCGCTGGGCGCGCTGCTCGGCGCCTACTCCTTCGACTCCTACCGGACCGGCGACGGGCACAAGAGCCCCGTCGGCGAGATCCGCCTGGCCGCCCCCGCCGCCACCGACGTCGCCGTCGAGCGCGCCCGGGTGCTGGCGTCCGCGGTGAACCTGGTCCGCGACCTGGTCAACACCCCGCCGTCCGACCTCACCCCCGAGGACCTCGCCAACGAGGCCGAGCGGGTCGCCCGCGACAGCGGCCTCGGCATCGAGGTGCTCGACGAGAAGGCGCTGGTGGACGGCGGCTACGGCGGCATCACCGGGGTCGGCCAGGGCTCGGTGAACCCGCCCCGGCTCGTCCGGCTGTCCTACGGCCACCCCGAGGCGGCCAAGACGCTCGCGCTCGTCGGCAAGGGCATCACCTTCGACTCCGGCGGCCTGTCGCTGAAGCCGGCCGGCTCCATGGACTGGATGAAGTCCGACATGGGCGGCGCCGGCGCGGTGCTCGGCGCGATGGCCGCCATCGCCGAGCTGGCCCCCCGGGTCAACGTCGTCGGCTACATGGCCATCGCGGAGAACATGCCGAGCGGCAGCGCCCAGCGCCCGTCCGACGTGCTGCGCATCTACGGCGGCAAGACCGTCGAGGTCCTCAACACCGACGCCGAGGGCCGCCTCGTGCTGGCCGACGCGCTGGTCCGCTCCGGCGAGGACTCCCCCGACCTGGTCGTGGACGTGGCCACGCTGACCGGCGCGCAGCTGGTCGCGCTCGGCAGCCGGACCGCCGGGGTCATGGCCAATGACGACGGCGTCCGTGAGAAAGTGGTGGCGGCGGCCGAGCGCGCCGGCGAGGCCTCCTGGGGCATGCCGCTGCCGGCCGAGCTGCGCAAGGGGCTCGACTCGTCGGTGGCCGACATCGCCAACATCAGCGGCGACCGCTGGGGCGGCATGCTGGTCGCCGGGGTGTTCCTGCAGGAGTTCGTGCCGGACGGCGTGAAGTGGGCGCACCTCGACATCGCCGGCCCCTCGTTCCAGCAGGGCGAGGCCTACGGGTACACCCCGAAGGGCGGCACCGGCGCCGCGACCCGCACGCTCGTCCAGATCGCCGAGGACCTCGCGGCCGGGCTCCTGTAGGGCCGCCGGGATTTCGCAGGGGCCGCCCAACACCGGCCCGGGCGGGACACAATAGATTTCTCGTGGCGGTGGGGGCCCGTTACGGGTTCGTCCCGCCCGAGGGCGCCGCGGACCGCGCGGTGCCGTCTCCGGGGAAAGGGAGCGTCCAGTGGCGAACAGCGGCCCCTACGACATCGTGGTCCTGGGTGCCGGCAGCGGCGGCTACGCGTGCGCGCTGCGCGCCGCCGAACTCGGCAGGTCGGTCGCGCTCGTCGAGCGCGACGAGTCGCTCGGCGGGACGTGCCTCAACCGGGGCTGCATCCCCACCAAGGCGCTGCTGCACGCGGCCGAGGTGGCGGACCAGACCCGCGAGGCCGCGAGGTTCGGCGTCAAGGCCGTGTACGAGGGGATCGACGTCGCGGGCGTCAACGCCTACAAGGACCGGGTCGTCTCCACGACCGTGAAGGGCCTCACCGGCCTGATCACCTCGCGCGGGATCGAGGTCGTCCGGGGCGAGGGCCGGCTGGCCGGCCCGACCACCGTCGAGGTCCGCACGCCGGACGGCCGGACGCTCGCGCTCGAGGGCCAGCACATCGTGCTCGGCACCGGGTCGGCGCCGAAGTCGCTGCCCGGCCTGGAGATCGACGGCGAGCGCGTCATCTCCAGCGACCACGCGCTGCGGCTGGAGCACGTCCCCGGCTCGGTGATCATCCTCGGCGGCGGCGTCATCGGCGTGGAGTTCGCCAGCGTCTGGCGCTCGTTCGGCGCCGAGGTCACCATCGTCGAGGCCCTCCCCCACCTGCTCCCGCTGGAGGAGGAGTCCAGCTCCAAGCGGCTGGAGCGCGCGTTCCGCAAGCGCGGCATCAAGTTCGAGCTCGGCACCCGGTTCGAGAGCGCCAAGACGACGCAGGGCGGCATCTCGGTCACGCTGGAGGGCGGCAAGGTCGTCGACGCCGAGCTGCTGCTGGTGGCGGTGGGCCGCGGGCCCGTCTCCGACGGCATCGGCCTGGCCGAGGCCGGCGTCGAGACCGAGCGCGGCTACGTCAAGGTCGACGAGTACTGCCGCACCAGCGTCCCCACGATCTCGGCGGTCGGCGACCTGGTCGCCACGCCGCAGCTGGCCCACGTCGGCTTCGCCGAGGGCATCCTCGTCGCCGAGCGGCTCGGCGGGCTCGCCCCCGCGCCGATCGACTACGACGGCGTGCCCCGCATCACCTACTCCGATCCCGAGGTCGCCTCGGTGGGCATCACCTCCGCGGTGGCCCGCGAGCGCGGGTACGAGATCAACGAGGTCACCTACGACCTGGCCGGCAACCCCAAGAGCAAGATCCTGGGGACGCAGGGCGAGGTCAAGGTGATCGCGGCCGTGGACGGTCCCGTCCTCGGCCTGCACATGGTCGGCGCGCGCGTCGGCGAGCTGATCGCCGAGGGCCAGCTCATCTACAACTGGGAGGCCCTCCCGAGCGAGGTCGCCCAGCTGATCCACCCCCACCCGACCCAGTCCGAGGCGGTCGGCGAGGCGCATCTCGCGCTCGCCGGCAAGCCACTGCACGTGCACGGCTGAACGTCCGCGCACAGTATTTTCTCGAAGGAGTCGCTGAGAGCCATGCCGGTCTCCGTCACTATGCCCCAGCTCGGCGAGAGCGTCACCGAGGGCACCGTCACCCGCTGGCTGAAGAAGGAGGGTGAGCGCGTCGAGACCGACGAGCCGCTTCTCGAAGTGTCGACCGACAAGGTCGACACCGAGATCCCTTCGCCCGCCTCGGGCATCCTGACCAGCATCACCGTCGCCGAGGACGAGACCGTCGAGGTCGGTGCCGAGCTGGCCGTCATCGGGGACGAGGGCGACGCCCCGTCCGGCGGCGGCGCGCAGGAGTCCTCCGCGCAGGAGGCCCCCGCGCAGGAGGCCTCCGCGGAGGAGCCCGCCCCGGCGCCGCAGCCCGAGCCCCAGCAGCCGCAGGCGCAGCAGCCGCCCGCGCAGCAGGCTCCGCCGCCCGCCGCGTGGCCGCCGCCCGCGCAGCAGCAGCCCGCCGC
>NZ_BAAAMR010000238.1:0-3251 GCF_039529375.1 Actinomadura napierensis | reverse complement strand
TGGCCCGCGACGGCGGCGACGACCTCCGCGGCGACCGCCGACAGCGCCGCGAGGACGGCGGCGGGCGGGCGGCCGCGGTTGTCGGCGCTGACCACGTGCCGGTACCGGACCTGCTTGCCGAGGTCCAGGACGCAGGCGGCGAGGTAGTCGACGTTGACCTCCAGGCCGAGCCCGGCGGCGCCGTCCCCGGCGATCGACACGCCGACGCCGGGCCGGCCCCGCTCCCCCTCGTGGACGGGCGCGCCGTCGCGGACGAGGCCCGCGCCCTCCAGCAGGCCGACGAGGTTGGAGACCGTGGTCTTGGTGAAGCCGGTCAGCTCGGCGAGCCGGGCCCGGGTGACCGGCTGGTGCCGGGCGACGTGCTCCAGCACGACGGCGAGGTTGCGCCCGCGCATCGTCGCGTGCCGGACGGGGGCGTTCCCGGACTTCGTCATGATCCCACCCTAATTCAATCCGGTGTCTGGGCAGGGCGGAGGCCATCTGCTACGTTAATTAGTCCAGAGTCTTTACGAAAGAGGGCGGATGACCGGGAGCCTGGTGGCGGGCGTCGATTCGTCGACGCAGTCGACGAAGGTCGTGCTGTGCCGCGCCGAGGACGGTGCCGTCGTCGCGCAGGCGTCGGCGCCGCACCCCGACGGCACCGAATGCCACCCTCGGCACTGGTGGGACGCGCTGTCCGAGGTCCGCGACGTGCTCGAACGCGCCGACGCGGTCGCCGTGGCGGCGCAGCAGCACGGCATGGTCGCGCTCGACGGCGCCGGCGAGGTCGTGCGGCCCGCGCTGCTGTGGAACGACACCCGCTCGGCGCCGCAGGCCCGCGCGCTGGTCGCCGAGCACGGCGGCCCGAAGGCGTGGGCGGAGCGGACCGGCAGCGTGCCGCTCGCCTCGTTCACCGTCGGCAAGCTGCGCTGGATGGCCGAGCACGAGCCGGACAACGCCCGCCGCACCGAACGGGTGATGCTGCCGCACGACTGGCTGACGTGGCGGCTCGGCGCGACCGGACCGGTCACCGACCGGGGCGACACGTCCGGCACCGGCTACTGGTCCCCCGCGACCGGCGCCTACCTGCCC
This sequence comes from Actinomadura napierensis, assembly GCF_039529375.1. Classification (NCBI taxonomy): domain Bacteria; kingdom Bacillati; phylum Actinomycetota; class Actinomycetes; order Streptosporangiales; family Thermomonosporaceae; genus Actinomadura; species Actinomadura napierensis. The sequence goes on along the minus strand of NZ_BAAAMR010000238.1, from coordinate 2,180 downwards.
GACCTGCTGCGCGCCGCGCTCGGCCACGACGCCGAGCCGCCGCGCGTCGCCGCCCCCGGCGAGACGGTCGGCGAGACGTCCTGGGGCGCGGCGCTCGGACCGGGCACCGGAGACAACATGGGCGCCGCGCTGGGCCTCGGGCTGGAGCCGGGCGACGTCGTGGTGTCGATCGGCACGTCCGGGACGGCGTTCGCGGTCGCGGACACGCCCGCCGCCGACCCGTCCGGCCTGGTCGCCGGGTTCGCCGATGCGACCGGCCGGTTCCTGCCCCTCGTCTGCACGCTGAACGCCGCCCGGATCCTGACGGCCGCCGCGTCCATGACCGGCGCGAGCCTGGACGAGCTGTCGGCGCTCGCGCTCGCCGCGGAACCCGGCGCGGGCGGCCTGACGCTGCTGCCCTACCTCGACGGCGAGCGCACCCCGGACCGTCCGGACGCGACCGGCGTCCTCGCGGGGCTGACCACGTCGAACGCCACGCGCGAGAACATCGCGCGGGCGGCGGTGGAGGCGCTGCTGTGCTCCCTCGCCGACGCCGTCGGCCACCTCGCCGCGCAGGGCGTGGCGCCGCGCCGCACCCTGCTCATCGGCGGCGGTGCGCGCTCGGAGGCCGTCCGAGCGCTGGCCCCGGCGATCCTGGGTACGCCGGTCACCGTGCCGGAGCCCGCCGAGTACGTCGCGCTCGGCGCCGCCCGCCAGGCGGCATGGGCGCTGGCCGGGACGCCGGAACCACCGCGCTGGCCGGCGCCGCCCGCCACCGAGCACACCACCGACCACGCGGCGGACGCGGAGCGGATCCGCGCGCGCTACGCCGCGCTGCGCGACACCGCCCCGCAGATCTGAGAGGAAGACCCATGAGCGACTACACGCCCGTACCGGAGGACCGGTTCTCGTTCGGCATCTGGACGGTCGGCTGGCAGGGCGTCGACGTCTTCGGCCCCGGCACCCGCCCGCCGATGGCCGCCGACCGCGCCGTCCGCAAGCTCGCCGAGATCGGCGCCCACGGCGTCAACTTCCACGACAACGACGTGTTCGACTTCGACGCCTCGCCCGCCGAGCGCCAGGAGAAGATCGACGCGTTCAAGAAGGCCCTGGACGAGACCGGCCTGGTCGTCACGACCGCGACCACCAACCTGTTCTCCCACCCGGTCTTCAAGGACGGCGCCTTCACCGCCAACGACCGCGACGTCCGCCGGTTCGCGCTCCGCAAGGTCATGGACAACCTCGACCTCGCCGCCGAGCTCGGCGCGAAGACCTACGTGTGCTGGGGCGGCCGGGAGGGCGCCGAGTCCGGCGCCGCCAAGGACGTCCGCGCCGCCCTGGACCGCTACAAGGAGGCGTTCGACGTCCTCGGCGACTACGTCGCCGACCAGGGCTACGACCTGCGCTTCGCCATCGAGCCCAAGCCGAACGAGCCGCGCGGCGACATCCTGCTCCCCACCATCGGCCACGCCCTCGCCTTCATCCAGACGCTCGAGCGCTCCGAGAACGTCGGCCTCAACCCCGAGGTCGGCCACGAGGAGATGGCGGGCCTGAACTACGCGCACGGCCTCGCGCAGGCGCTGTGGCAGGGCAAGCTGTTCCACATCGACCTGAACGGCCAGCACGGCCCCCGCTACGACCAGGACCTGCGCTTCGGCGCCGGCAACGCGCGCGGCGCGTTCTGGGTCGTCGACCTCATCGAGCAGTCCGACTACGACGGCCCGGTCCACTTCGACTTCAAGCCGCCGCGCACCGAGGACGACGAGGGCGTCTGGGAGTCGGCGAAGGCCTGCATGCGCAACTGGCTGATCCTGCGCGAGAAGGCCCGCGCCTTCCGCGCCGACCCCGAGGTGCAGGACGCCCTGCGCGACGCCAAGCTCGACGAACTGGCCGTCCCCACCCTCGCCGGCGGCGAGGACTGGCGCTCCGTCCGCGACGCCTCGCCCGACATCGAGGCCCTCGCCACCCGCGGCGCCGCCTTCGAACGCCTCGACCAGCTCGCCCTGGAACACCTCTACGGCGTCAGGTAAAGGCAGCACCCCCGGGCGCCCCACGGGCGGGCACGCGGAGCGAGCGCCAGCGAGCGCAGCGGGCCTGCCCGCCGACCGACAGGCTGTTTCACCGCGGAGCGCCAGCGGAGCGGGAAACGGCCTGTCGGTCGCAACGGGGGTTCCAGGGGGTCGCCCCCCTGGGTCAAACCG
>NZ_BAAAMR010000237.1:0-3322 GCF_039529375.1 Actinomadura napierensis | reverse complement strand
CGGCCGGCCGCGCCCGCGACCGCTACTCCTGGGCGCGCGTCGCCGCCGACACCGCCGGCGTCTACGAGCGCGCCGCCGCGCTGAGCGGGGTGGCCGCCTGATGACGACCACCACGCAACGGGTCGCGCGGACGCGGACCGCGACGGCGCAGGACCGGCGGGTGGAGGCGATCGCCGAGGCGGCGCGCGAGGTCCGCGCGCAGGTCCCCACCATCGAGGCGTGGGGCCGCCGCCTGGCGGGCGTGCTGCGCGCCGGCGGACGGCTGCTGGCCTGCGGTAACGGGGGCAGCGCCGCGGAGGCGCAGCACCTGACGGCCGAGCTGGTCGGCCGGTTCGAGGACGAGCGGCGGCCGCTGTCGGCGATCCCGCTGCACGCCGACACCTCGTCGCTCACCGCGATCGGCAACGACTACGGCGCGGTGCAGGCGTTCGCCCGGCAGGTGCAGGCGCACGGCCGCCGGGGGGACGTGCTCGTGTGCCTGTCGACCAGCGGCCGCAGCCCCAACGTGATCGCGGCGGCGGACCGGGCGCGCGAGCTCGGGATGACCGCGTGGGCGGTCACCGGGCCCGGCCCGAACCCGCTCACCGACGCCTGCGACGACGCCGTCACCGTGCGGGCGGACACGACGTCGACCGTCCAGGAGATCCACCTCGCCGCGGTGCACCTGCTGTGCGGGGTGGTCGACGACGCGCTGGGGGTGACCAGATGAGCGCACCACTGGTCGTGGTGGGCGACGTCCTGCTCGACGTCGACATCGTCGGCACGAGCAGCCGGCTGTGCCCGGACGCGCCCGTCCCGGTCGTCGAGCAGGCGGAGGAGCGCCCGCGCCCGGGCGGCGCGGGCCTGGCCGCCCTGCTCGCGGCGGCGGACGGGCGGGAGGTCGTGCTCGTCACGGCGCTCGCCGACGACGACCCGGGGCGGCGGCTGCGCGCGATGCTGGAGCGGCACGTGGAGGTCGCCGCGTTCCACCTGCACGGCGGCACGCCCTGCAAGCTGCGCATCAGGTCGGGAGGCCAGTCGGTGGCGCGCCTGGACGCCGGGGAAGGGCAGGCCCTCGACGGGCCCGTCGGTCCGCGCGTCACCGACGCCATCGCGGGGGCGGGCGCGGTGCTCGTCTCCGACTACGGGCGGGGCGTGACCCGGCACCGCGCCGTCCGGTCGCTGCTGAGCGCCCTGCCGCGCGGGGTCCCGATCGTGTGGGACCCGCATCCGCGCGGCGAGCCGCCGGTGCCCGGCACCCGGCTGCTCACCCCGAACGAGGAGGAGGCGGCCCGGCTCGCCGCCGCGGACGGCGCCGACATCACCGGGTTCGGGCTGTCGGCGGCGGGCCGGCGCGGCCGGCATCTCGGCCGGTCCTGGGGCCTGGAGGGGGTGGCGGTCACGCTCGGGTCCGAGGGCGCGCTGCTGTGCGACGGGTCGGAGGCGCCGTTCCTGGCGCCCGCCCAGCCGGCGCGCGGCGACTCCTGCGGCGCGGGCGACAGCTTCGCGGCCGGGACGGTGGAGGCGCTCGCCGATGGCGGGACGCTCGCCGGCGCCGTCACCGAAGGCGTGCGGCGCGCGTCGGAGTTCGTCCGGGCGGGCGCCGCGGCGGCCGTCGCGACGCAGCTCGCCGAGACCGGCACGGCCCGGCTCGTCCCCGAGCGCGGGGAGGACGCCTGGGACGTGGTCGAGCGGACGCGGCGCGCGGGCGGCACGGTCGTGGCGACCGGCGGCTGCTTCGACCTGCTGCACGCCGGGCACGTCAGCATGCTCCAGCAGGCCCGGCGGCTCGGCGACTGCCTGATCGTCTGCGTCAACTCCGACGCGTCGGTGCGCCGCCGCAAGGGCCCGACCCGCCCGGTGACGCCCGCCGCGGACCGCGTCCGGGTGCTGGAGGCGCTCAGCGACGTCGACGCCGCGGTCGTGTTCGACGACGACACCCCGGCGCCGCTGCTGGAGCGGCTGCGCCCCGACGTCTGGGTCAAGGGCGCCGACTACGCCGGGACGATCCTGCCCGAGGCCGAGACGGTCCGGGCCCACAACGGCGAGGTGGTCCTGCTGCCTCTGCTGGAAGGGCGCTCCACCACGCGCCTGCTGTCCACCACGAAGGGAAACGCGTCATGAACGTCCTCATCACCGGCGGGGCCTCCGGACTCGGCGCGGCCGTCGCACGGAAGGTCGCCGACGACGGAGGACGCCCCCTCATCCTCGACCGGCACCCTCCGAAGGACGACTTCGAGCACATGCAGGCCGACCTGGCCGACCGGCGCTGCGCCGAGCGCGCCGTGCACGGCCTGGCGCGCTCGGCGGGCGGCCTCAACGCGGTCGTGACCGCCGCCGGGACCGACGCGTGCGGCACCCTGTGCGACGTGCCCGCCGAGGACTGGGAGCGGGTCGTCCAGGTGAACCTGCTCGGCACCGCCGCGGTGATCCGCGCCGCGCTCCCCTACCTGGAGAACGAGCCGAGCGGGCGGATCGTCACGGTCGCCTCGACGCTGGGGCTGCGGGCGGTCAGCGACGCCACCGCGTACTGCGCGTCGAAGTTCGGCGTCGTCGGGTTCACCCGCGCCCTCGCCGCCGAGCTGGCCGGGAAGGTCGCGGTCACGATGATCGTGCCGGGCGGGATGGACACCGCGTTCTTCGAGGGGCGCACCGAGCAGTACAAGCCCGGCCCGGACGCCAAGCTGAACAAGCCGGAGGACGTCGCCGCCGCGATCGCGTTCGCGCTGGCGCAGCCGCCCGGCTGCGAGGTCCGCGAGATGGTGGTCTGCCAGTCGGAGGAGACCTCGTGGCCGTGACGGCCGCGCGCCGCGCGCTGGTGCTGCGGGCGCTCGGCCTGGGCGACCTGCTCACCGCCGTGCCCGCGCTGCGGGCGCTTCGGCGCGGGATGCCCGGCGCGCGGGTCACGCTCGCCGCGCCGCCCGCGCTGGCACCGCTGGCCCTGGCCACGGGCGCGGTCGACGACGTCCTGCCGGCGGACGCGGGCCTCGGCCCGCTGCCGCCCGCCGGGCCCGTGGACGTCGCGGTCAACCTGCACGGCCGTGGCCCGCAGAGCCACCGGCTGCTGGCGGCGCTGCGGCCCGGCCGGCTGATGGCGTTCGCGCACACCGGCGCACTGCACACCGACGGCCCGGACTGGGACCCCGGCGAGCACGAGGTGGCGCGCTGGTGCCGGCTGGTGTGCGCCTACGGGTTCGACGCCGACCCGACCGACCTGGACCTGGCGCCCCCGCCGGTCGTCTCGCCCGCGCCCGGCGCCGTCGTCGTCCACCCGGGCGCCGCGTTCCCGGCGCGGCGCTGGCCGGCCGAGCGGTTCGCGGCGGTCGCGGCGGCGATGCGCGCC
>NZ_BAAAMR010000236.1:0-3322 GCF_039529375.1 Actinomadura napierensis | reverse complement strand
ACCACACCAACACCACCACCTACCTCGAAACCACACCCCACCCCACACTCACACCACTCACCCACGACACCCTCGCCCATTTCAACGAAGCGAACGGGAATGGCGCCAAGCCTTTCGACGAGCGCGACGTCCTGGTGGCGGCCACCCTGCGGGACGGCCATGACGAGGTGACGACGCTGCTCACCACGCTCGGCCGCCTGCACGCCCACGGCATCCACCTCGACTGGCCGCGGATTCTGAGCGCCTTCGGCGTCCCGGAGCCGGCGGTCCCCGCCGCGCTGCCGACCTACGCCTTCCAGCGCCGGCAGTACTGGCTGCACGCCCCGGCCGGTTCGGCGGACGTCGCGGCCGCCGGCCTGGAGACCACGGCGCACCCGCTGCTCGGCGCATGCGTGACGCTTCCCGACGAGCGGACCACCGTCTTCACTGGACGCCTGTCCCTGGACACCCACCCCTGGCTGACCGACCACGCCATCAACGGCATCCCCGTCCTGCCCGGCACCGCCTACCTCGAACTCGCCATCCACGCAGGCGACCACACCGGCACACCCCACATCCACGAACTCTCACTCCAAGCTCCCTTGGCCCTGCACACCTCCGTCCAGCTCCAGATCACCGTCAGCGCCCCCGACGACAACGGCCACCGGGCGCTGACCATCCACTCCCGCCCGACCGGCACCGAACCCTGGACCTGCCACGCCACCGGCACCCTCGCCCCGGCGGCGGCACCCAAGGCACCCGACCTGACCGCCTGGCCGCCGCCCGGCGCCGAGCCGGTCCCCACCGATGACCTCTACCAGCGGTTCGACAGCCTCGGGCTCAGCTACGGGCCGCTCTTCCAGGGCATCCACGCCGTCTGGCGCGACGCCGACAGGGTCTATGCCGAGGTCGCGCTCCCCGACCCCGACGCCGCCACCGGCTACACCCTCCACCCGGCCCTGCTGGACGCCGCCCTCCACCCGATCGCGCTGGCCGGCTCCCAGAACGGCGGGGTCCACCTCCCCTTCGCCTGGGAGGGCGTGACCTTCCACGCCGCCGGCGCCACCACGCTCCGCGTCGCGATCACCCCGGCGGGCGAACAGGCCACCGGCCTGTCCATCACCGCCACCGACCCCGCCGGACACCCCGTCGCGACCATCGACACGCTCACCCTGCGACCGCTCGCCGACGTACCCGGCGCCCCCGCGCAGGACGGCCACCTCTACGCACTGGCCTGGCCCGCCCTCGCGACGACCGAGCGGCCCACCCTCGACGGTCCCTGCGCCATCCTCGGCATGCACGGCCCGGACCCGGCGCACGGGCTGCGCGACGCGCTCACCGTCCCCGCCCGGCTCTACACCGGCCTGGACCAGCTCACCGACCCGCCTCCGGTCATCCTGGTCCCTGCCGCCGCGCCCGGCGGCGAGCCCGGCGTGGTCGAGGGAGCCCACGCGCTCACCCGGCGCGTGCTGCGGCTGCTCCAGGAGTACCTCACCGACGACGGGCTCAGCGGCAGCCGGCTGGTCCTGCTGACCACCGGCGCCGTCGCGGTCGACGACGCCGAGACCGCCGACCTCGCCCAGAGCCCACTGTGGGGCCTGGTCCGCAGCGTCCAGGCCGAGCATCCGGGCCGCATCACGCTCATCGACCTGGACGGCGGGCCCGAGGCGTACCGGCTGCTCATGCCCGCGATCGGCGCCGCGCTGGAGCAGGGCGAGCCCCAACTGGCCGTCCGCGCGACCGGTGTCCATATCCCGCGGCTGACGCGCCTGCCGGGCGGCGACACGGACGGCGGGGCGTTCGACGCCCTGATTCCCGGCGGCACCGTACTGGTCACCGGCGGCACGGGCACTCTGGGCCGCCTCGTCGCCGAGCACCTGGTCACAGCCCACGGCGTCACCCACCTGACCCTGGCCAGCCGCACCGGACCGGACTCCCCCCAAGCCCAAGAACTCACCCGTCACCTGGAAGAACTCGGCGCCCACGTCACCATCACCGCCTGCGACACCGCCGACCCCGCCCAAGTCGCCGAACTCCTGGCGGACATCCCGGCCGAACACCCCCTCACCGCCGTCATCCACGCGGCCGGAGTGACCGACGACGCCGTCGTCACCTCCCTCACCGCCGAACAGATCGACAAGGTCTTCGCACCCAAGGTGGACGCGGCCTGGAACCTGCACCAGCAGACCCGCCACCTCCCCCTGAACGCCTTCATCCTCTTCTCCTCGGCCGCCGCCACCTTCGGCCCTCCCGGAGTGGCGGGCTACGCCGCGGCCAACGGCTTCCTGGACGCCCTGGCCGCGCACCGGCGGGCCGAGGGGCTGCCCGCCCAGTCGATCGGCTGGGGCTACTGGCAACAGGACAGCGGCATGACCGCCCACCTCACCGACACCGACCGCAACCGCCTGACCCGCAGCGGGACGACGCCCATCACCGACGAGCAGGGGTTGGCGCTGCTCGACGCCGCCGTCAGGACGGCCCGCCCCCACCTGCTGGCCACCCCGATCAGCGTCCGCGACCTGACCGGGGCGGCCCCGCCGCTGTTCGCCGACCTCGTCCGGCGCGCCGCCCGGCCCACCGCGAGCGCGCGCGCCCGCACCGCCGGACTGGCCGACCGGCTGGCCGCGCTCGCCCCCGAGGAGCAGGACCAGCGCGTGCTGGACCTGGTGCGGTCCGGCATCGCCGAGGTCCTGGCGCACGCCTCCCCGGAGAGCGTCGACCCCGGCCGGCCGTTCAACGAGCTGGGGTTCGACTCGCTCACCGCGATCGAGCTGCGCAACCGGCTGGCCGACGCCACCGGGCACCGGCTGCCCCCCACGCTCGTCTTCGACTACCCCACGCCGCGCGCCCTGGCGCGGCACCTGCGGGCCCAGCTCGTCCCCTCGGCGCCGGAGCTGATGCTGCACCAGCTCGACACACTGGAGAGCACGCTGGCGGCGATCACCCGGGAGGACATCGCCGACACGAAGATCGCCAAGCGCCTGCAGGGCCTGCTGACCAAGATCGGCAAGTTGGATTCCGCGGCGGCCGAGACGACCGTCCTGGCCGATCTGCGATCAGCGACGAACGAGGAACTCTTCAAGCTGGTCGACGACGACCTCAACATCTCCTGAACAGCGTGAGGGGCAGAGTCCAATGGAAATGGAAGACACGCTTCGCGATTACCTCACCCGCGTCATCGCCGAACTCCAGCAGACGCGCCAGCGGCTGCACGAGGTCGAATCGGAAGAGGAGGAGCCGATCGCGATCGTGGGTATGGGCTGCCATTACCCCGGCGAGGTCACCACCCCGGAGGAACTGTGGGAACTGGTCGCCCAGGGCCGGGACGCGATCGGCGGATTCC
>NZ_BAAAMR010000235.1:0-3356 GCF_039529375.1 Actinomadura napierensis | reverse complement strand
GCGGAACCTGCCGCGCAGGCCCCTGCGCCGCCGGCCGCTGAGGCACCGGCGGCTGAGGCACCGGCCGCTGAGGCACCTGCTGCGGCTGCGGCTGCGGGGGCTGCGGCTGCTGGGGCACCGGCTGCTGGGGCGGCGGCCCCGCGGGCGCCCTGCGCGGCGCCGCCGTCCTCCACCCGGCGACCTTCTTGTCACCAGGCTCGCCGCCGAAGTGCTCGCCCCTGCGCCGCTGCGCCCGCGACGCCCCGGAAGCCGGCGCACCCTGTCCGGCCCGAGACCGGCGGGCCTCGTCATCCGCCGCGCCCGCGCCCGGCGTCCCCGACTCCGCTCGCACCTGAGCGCCCACGGCACCGTCCGATGCCACCTGCCGACCGGCGAGCTGCTCCTCCGCGGCACGCGTGTCCTCGCCAGAACCATCCCGCGCCGCCGGCACGCCGTCCTGCGCTGCCTGCCGAGCAGGCTGCTCCTCTGCGGCGGCTGTGTTCTCACCAGCGTCGCGGCCGGCGCCCCCACTCACGCGCTCACCAGAACCGCCACGCGCCGCCACACCTTCCGGCGTCACCTGCTCGCCACCCTGGGGCGCCGAAGCGGGCGTGTACTCGCTGGGGGCGGCCTCGCGCTCGGCCGAGGCGGGCGCAACCGGCTCGCGCGCCGCTTCGGCCGAGGGAACGGGGGTCTCGCTGGCGTGCTCGGTCGAATCGGCGCGCACCGGCGGCACGCCTTCCGAGACCAATCGCAGGCCAGGCGTCTGCTCGGCGACCTGCTCCGGTGCGGCGGGCGCGGTCTCGCGAGCGGCGGGCTCGCTTGCGCGCTCGGCGGAACGGGCTTGCTCCGCTGCCTGCTCGGGGCCCTGGTGCGCTGGAGCGGGCGCGTTTTCGCCGGGGGCGGCGGCGCGCTCGGCCGGGGGAACGGGGGGCTCGCCGGCGTGCTGGGTCGCATCGGCACGCACCGGCGGGACGCCTTCCGAGACCAATCGCAGGCCACGCGCCTGCTCGGCGACCTGGTCCGGTGCGGCGGGTTCGGTTGCGCGTTCGGCGGAGCGGGCTTGCTCCGCTGGTCGCTCGCCGCCCTGGCGGATCGGGGCGGGCGTGTCCTCGCTGGGGACGGCGGCGTGTTCGGCCGAGGGGGGCGCGGGCTCGGTCGTGGCGTCCGGCTTGGTCGGTTCGCGGGTGGGGAAGGGGGCGGGGTTGCCGAAGGAGGCGGGGGCGGGAGTCTGCTGGGGGATGTCGGGGCGGGTGACCGGGGGGACGGCGGGCCAGATCTCGGCGGACGCGCCGGGGCGGCGGACGCCGGAGGCGAGGCCGCGCTTGCCGGAGCCGGCCGGGGCCGGGGCCGGGGGGACCTCCAGCTGGGGGGTCGCCGGGGGGCGTTCGATCTCGCCGGGGTGCGGCTCGAGTTGGACGTCGTCCTCGTGGGAGATGTCGCGGACGGTGCGCCGCCACGGTTTCGGGGCGGGGACCTCGGCGGCCGGGGCGGGGACGTCGTACCGGGCGGCGTAGTCGGCCAGCGGGACGGGCGTCTCCGCGATGGCGGGGCCGGGGAGCATGGCCGCGGCGGCGGGCTGCGCGGCGGCGGCTGCGGCCGGGGCGGGTGCGGCGGCGGCCTTGCGGGATTTGCGGCGGGACTTGACCGCGGCGCGTTCGGGGGCGGCGACCGGGGCGGGTGCCTCGGCGCGGCGCCAGACGCGGGCGATGACGACGACCTCGCGGGGTTCGCGGATCGGGGTGAGACGGCACCAGGTGCGCGGTTCGGCGAGGTAGCGGCTCTGGGAGAGCAATAGTTCGGTGAGCCGCTTGCCCTCGATGACGGGCCGGGTCGCCAGCCAGGTCAGCACCCCCGGCGGGACGACGTACAGGACGTGCCAGGGGGACTTGAACGGGATCCCGGCGAACCGCAGCAGCAGGATCCAGGGCACGAACACGCCGAGGAAGACACCGATCTGGACCAGCGGCAGCGGCATCGGCAGCCGCAGGTCGTACAGCTTGTACAGCCGCTTCTCGATGCGCCATATGTTCGTGTACGTGGGTAGATCCACGCCCCTACTCCCCTAACTGCGCGAGCACAGTGCCGCCTGCCGACCTCCGCGTGGGTCAGGTGACGTCCACTCCGAGGGCCTTGGCGATCGCCTTGGCCGTCGTCTCGATGATGTTCGGCACGTAGAAGACCACTCCGATTCCGATCGCCAGCACGATGAATTGGACGAAGCGCGTGATCTCACGGGTGAACAGGAAGAAGATCGCGACAATGGAGACGATGACGAGGAAGAGCGGGCCGAAGATGTTGCGCAGCCAGTCGGCGAGCTGGTCGGTCCGCAGTTCGTCGTTCTGCTGCGGCGCCGCCCAGACCTCGTGCGGAATCGACGCCATGATGTGGTTCAGCATCGACTGATCACCCTCTCTGGGACGGCGGTTGTCATGGGGTTGGAGGTCATGATGCGTTCGGCTCCGTGGTGCCACGGATGTCTCTGACGTACCAGTTCGTCCCCTTCTTCACCACGGTGAGCCGGTAGGACTGGTCGAGCTCGCCGCCTCCGCCGGCGCCGGCGCCGCCGGGCATCTGCCAGCCGACGGTCGCGGTGACGGTGCGCTCGTCGGCGGCTCCCTTGGCAGCGACGACCTCCTTGACCTGCACGAAGCTGACGGAGTCGGCCAGGCCCGCGATCGGCGTCCCGTCCGAGAAGTGCGAGAGCGTGGCCTGGTCGCCGGACCCGTACGCCTTGAAGAACGTACCGAGGATGCCCTGGAGGGTGCTCTCCAGGGCGGTGTCGCGGTCCTGGACGCCGCCCTGCGGGAGCGCGGCCTTGGTGGGCGGCGGGAGCAGCGCGGGGCGGCCGGAGATGACGAGGGCGCCGCCGTCGGCGGCGTAGACCGGGACCGACAGCCGGAGCCATTTGTCGGCGCTGCGGGCGAGCACCGTGACGGTTCCGTCGTGGGCGTCGCGGGCGTCGACTCCGGCGACCTGGACGGACTGGACCTGCAATGTGCCGACGCCGTTCCAGCCGAATTGGGCGTCGGCGCCGTCGGGCAGGAAGGTGTGCAATTGGGCTTCGCGCGCGGCGGCGTTCTTCTGGTCGTAGTTGAGGTAGACGTTGGCGAACTGGAGCGCGAACGCGCCGGCGGCGCTGCTCGGGAAACCCGTGCCCTTTCCGGGTTTGGCGGTGGCGCCGTTGTCGGCGGAGCCGCCGTCCTTGGCGGTGAACCGTTCGAACGGCGCGCGGATCCCGTTGACGAGGATGACGAGGATGAGGGCCCAGAGCACGGCGCGCCCGACCCACACCCACCACCGGCCGCCGGAGCCGCCCCAGCGGCCGCCGCCGCCCCGGCCGCCGCCGGCACCGCCCGAGCGGGCGCCGGGCCGTT
>NZ_BAAAMR010000234.1:0-3495 GCF_039529375.1 Actinomadura napierensis | reverse complement strand
CCGGCCGCGCCGCCCGACCTGCGCGGCGCCGCGCTCGGCCCCGGCCGCGCGGCCTACGACACCGCCGACCCCGCCCGCGCGGTGCGCGGCGCCGCCGGGCCGCAGGTGTTCGGCGACTGGCTCGCCGGCCTGTTCGCGCTGGCCAGGCAGGAGGTCCTCGACCACGGCGGGTCCGTCCTCGCCGTCCTGGACGAGCTGGTCGGCGCGCTCACCGACGAGGACTTCCTCATCGCGCTGCCCGCGCTGCGGCAGGCGTTCGAGTACTTCCCGCCGCGCGAGCGCGAGGCCATCGCCGGGCAGCTGCTCGCGCGCCGGGGCGTGCACGGCTCCGGCCGCGCGCTGCTGCGCCCGTCCGGGGACCCGCTCGCCGTCGCCGAGGCGCGCGCCCTGGAGGAGCGCGTCGACCGCGCCCTGGAAACAGCCGGACTCACCGCCGGACTCACCGGAGGACGACCATGACCCCCGACCCCGCCGCGGACCTGGAGCGCTGGCGGCTCATCCTCGGCGCCCCCGCCGAGGCCGCCACCGGGCCGGCCGGCGGGGCGCCCCCCCCCCCCCCCCCCCCCCCCCCCCCCCCGCCCGGCGCCGCCCCCGCGGAGCCCGACCGCGCCCTCGGCTGGCTCTACGGCCGCGATCCCGAACTGGCGCGGCGCGGCGTCCGGGCCCGCGCCCCCGGCACCGGCGACGGGTCCGGCGGCGACTCCGCCGGCGGGCGCTCCGACGACCGCACCGGTGGCAGCGGGCCGTCCGCGCTCACCACCGTCGACTGGCTCGACGACGTGCACCGGCTGTTCCCCAAGGAGACCATCGAGCGGCTCGAACGCGACGCCGTCGAACGCTACGAGATCCACGACATCGTCACCGACCCGGCCGTGCTGGAGCGGATCGAGCCCGACCGGTCGCTGCTGCGCGCCGTCCTGCGCACCAAGCACCTGATGAACCCGGAGGTGCTCGCGCTCGCGCGGCGGATCGTCGACGCCGTGGTGCGGGAGCTGATGGACAAGCTCGCCACCGAGGTCAGGCAGGCGTTCCACGGGACCCGGTCGCGGCGCCCGAGCCGGATCCGCAACTCCCGCAACTTCGACTTCCACGGGACGGTCCGCGCCAACCTCGCGCACTACCGGCCCGACGAGCGCCGCCTCTACATCGAGAGCCCGCGGTTCCTGTCGCGGACCCGCCGGCACGTCGAGCAGTGGCAGATGATCCTGCTGGTCGACCAGTCCGGCTCGATGCTCGACTCGGTGATCCACTCGGCGGTCACCGCCGCCTGCCTGTGGGGGCTGCCGGGCCTGAGGACGCACCTCGTCGCGTTCGACACCTCCGTCGTGGACCTGACGTCCGACGTCACCGACCCGGCGGAGCTGCTGATGAAGGTGCAGCTCGGCGGCGGCACCGACATCGCCCGCGCGGTCGCCTACGGCGCCGGGCTGGTCGACAACCCGCGCCGCGCGATCGTCGCCGTCATCAGCGACTTCTACGAGGGCGGGGACGCCGGGCGGCTCGTCCGGGAGGTGCGGCGGCTGGCCGAGCAGGGCACCTGCGTGCTCGGCCTCGCCGCGCTGGACGAGGAGGCCAACCCCACCTACGACCGCGACATGGGGCGCCGCCTCGCCGCCGTCGGCGCGCACGTCGGCGCGATGACCCCCGGCCGGCTCGCCGAGTTCGTCGCGGAGAGGATCGGATCGTGACGCGCGCCGACCTGCTCGCGCTGACGCCGGACGCGCTCGCCGCCCTCGCCAACCGGGGGCTGGTCAAGCGCGCCGCGAAGGACCTGGACGCGGGCAACGGACCGGAGATGACCGTCGCGCCGGACGGCGGTGTCGAGGGCCGGTACGCCGACGGCACCGCGGCGGCGCTGCCGGCGGGCGCGGGCCTGGAGGCCGCGACCTGCACCTGCGCGGCGACCGGGACGTGCCGCCACCAGATCTGCCTCGTCCTGGCCTACCAGCGCGACGCCGCCGCCGAAGACCCCGCCGACCCGGAAGAAGGCCCCGCCGAGGCGGCCGGCTGGTCGCCCGGGTCACTGGACGACGACGCGCTCGCCGCCGTCCTCGGCCGCCGCGCCATCACCGCCGCCCGCCGCACCCACCGCGCCGGGTACGCGGCCACGATCCACCGGCCGACCGCCGCCGACCCCGTCGCGCGGGTCGAATTGCAGACCTGCACGGTCCGGTTCCTCGTGCCCGGCGAACTCGGCTACGTGCACACCGACGCCGTCGCGTCCGTACGCGGCGAGATGACCGTGCTGGCCGCCTGGGCGTTCCGCGCCGCCGACGAGCGCGGCCTGAGCGGCGAGGACGTCCGGCTCGACGTCGGAGGCGACGCGAAGAGCGGGCACGGGGGCGGCGGGCTCGACGCGGCGGCCGGCCTGGTGGACCAGGTCCTCCTGGAAGGCGCCGTGCACGCCGGGCCCGTCCTCGCCACCGCGCTGCGCCGCGCCGCCACCGAGCTGGCCGCGCGGAACCTGCACTGGCCCGCCGGGGCGTTCGACGACCTCGCCGGGCAGCTCGCCGCCTATCACGAGCGCGACGCCGCCCACGACCCCGCGCGGTTCGCCGCGCTGATCGCCGAGGTGCACGCCCGGCACCGCGCGTCCGCCGCCGGCGGCGGCCCGCGCTCGCAGGTGCTCGGCACCGACGAGTCCGCCGAGACGCCGCTGCGCCGGGTCCGGCTCACCGCGCTCGGCTGCCGCGTCGGCGGCACCGACCGCGTCCGCACCGCCGACGTCTTCCTCGCGCACGCCGGCACCGGCGTCGTCCTGGTGCTCAAGCGCCGCTGGAACGTCCCGGACGGCGACGTGCTCACCGGCGCCGACCTCGCCGGGCGCCGCGTCCTCGGCTCCCCGCTGCGCGCCCTCGCCGCCGCGAACGTCGTGTCGGAGAGCGCCGCCCGCAGCGCCGGACGGGTCGTCCGCGTCGCCGCCGGACGGATCGCCAAGACCACCGTGACGCCGCTCGGCGACGCCTGGGAGGGGCTGCCCGCCGGGCTGCTCGTCCGCGGCCTGAAGGCCGAGGAGCAGGCGCTGGACGCGCTGCCGCCCCGCCTGGTCCGCCCGCGCGTGGAGGCGGAGCTGGTGCGCGCCGTCGAGATCGCCGAGGTGCGGGACGTCGGCTACCACCCGGGCGCGCAGCGGCTGGAGGCGGTGATCGCGGACGCGGCCGGCGCGACGGCCGTCGTGTCCGCCGAGCACGGTCCCTGCCGGCCCGCCGCGCTCGACGCCCTCGCGGCGGCGCTCGCCGACGCGCCCCGCATGGTGACCGGCGCCGTCCACCGGGACCGGGGCGGGCTCGTCATCGACCCGTTCGCGGTGCTGACCGCATCGGGCACCGTCGTCCCGGACCTGGCGCCCGGCGACGGCGCCGCCGCGCTCGACGGCCCGTCCGCCGCCGCCGCCGACCCGCTCGGCGAGATCGGGCGGGCCGCGCTCGACGTCTGCGCCGAGGCCGCGCACCGCGGCCTGCTGCACGCCACGCCCGGCCTGCGCGACCGCATCGC
>NZ_BAAAMR010000233.1:0-3880 GCF_039529375.1 Actinomadura napierensis | reverse complement strand
CAGCGCGGCGAGCGCCGCCGCAGCGCGCCGACCGCGCCGACGCCGGCGTCGCGGCCGCGGCCGGAGGCGCGTGGGCGGTCTCGACCGCGCGTTTCACGGCCGAACGCGTCCGTCCCGGGCCCCGGACGCCCGGCGAGGTGCTGAAGATGGCGGTGACCAGCGCGGTCATCCCGCCCGCCGCCGTCCGGCATCGGATCAGGGGCCTGCTGCTGCACCGCGACGCCCAGCCGTGGGGCGGGCCGTGGGTCGTGTTGTTCGACCGCGACGACACCCTCATCCGGGACGTCCCCTACAACGGCGACCCGGCGCTGGTCGAGCCGATGCCGGGCGCGCGCCGGGCGCTGGACCGGCTGCGCCGGCACGGCGTGCGGATCGGCGTGGTGTCCAACCAGTCGGGCGTGGCGAAGGGGCGCATCACCGTCCGCGACGTCCGGCGCGTCAACGCGCGGGTCGAGGAGCTGCTCGGCCGGATCGACGTGTGGGAGTTCTGCCCGCACGACGGCGACGACGGCTGCGAGTGCCGCAAGCCCCGGCCCGGGATGATCGAGCGCGCCGCGCGGCGGCTCGGCGCGCTGCCGTCCGACTGCGCCGTCATCGGCGACATCGGCCGCGACATCGAGGCCGCGGCGGCGGCCGGCGCGCGCGGGATCCTCGTGCCGACCGGGCGGACCCGGCCGGCGGAGATCGCGCGGGCGCTGGAGACGGCGCCGACGCTGGAGGCCGCCGTCGCACTGGTCCTCGGCGGAAGGCGGGCGCGATGAGGGTGCTGCTGGCACGCCAGGACAACATCGGCGACGTGCTGCTCGCCGGCCCGGCGATCCGCGCGGTGGCCGCGCGCGCCGACGAGGTCGCGCTGCTGTGCGGGCCGCGCGGCCGGGCCGCCGCCGACCTGCTGCCCGGCATCGACGAGGTCATCGAGTGGCGCGCGCCCTGGATCGACCCCGAGCCGGACCCGGTGGACCGGGCCGACATCGAAGGGGCCGTCGCACGGCTGGCGGGCTTCGACCGGGCGCTGATCCTCACCTCGTTCCACCAGTCGCCGCTGCCGCTCGCGCTGCTGCTGCGCCTCGCCGGCACCCCCTGGATCGGCGGCATCAGCGAGGACTACCCCGGCTCGCTGCTGGACCTGCGGCACCGTCCCGAGGGGGACGTGCCCGAGCCGCTGCGGATGTTGTCGCTGGCTGAGGACGCCGGATTTCCGGCGCCCGCCGACACCCGGCTGCGGGTACGCGAACCGCTCCCCGACACCGACCACCTCACCGGCGGCGCCGGCTACGTGGTGGTGCATCCGGGGACGTCGGTCCCGGCGCGGGCGTGGCCGCCGGAGCGCTGCGCCGAGGCCGTCCGGGCGCTGCGCGCGGCGGGCCACCGCGTGGTGGTGACCGGGCACGGCGAGGAGAAGGAGCTGACCGCGCTCGTCGCCGGCGAGGACGGCCTCGACCTCGGCGGCCGCACCTCCCTGCCGGAACTGGCGTCGGTGCTGCGCGGCGCGCGCGCCGTCGTGGCCGGCAACACCGGCCCCGCGCACCTCGCCGCCGCCGTCGGCACGCCGGTCGTGTCGCTGTTCGCGCCGACCGTCCCCGCCGCCCGCTGGGCGCCGTTCGGGGTGCCGATGGCGCTGCTCGGCGACCAGGGCGCGCCCTGCAAGGACAGCCGCGCCCGCGAATGCCCCGTCGACGGCCACCCCTGCCTGGCCTCGGTGACCGCCGACGAGGTCGCCGCCGCGGTGGAGGTCGTCGCGACCGACCCCGAGAGAACACGCCGAGAGGAGGTGCCCGCCCCATGAGAGTCCTGCTCTGGCACGTGCACGGCTCATGGGCGACGTCGTTCGTCCACGGCCCGCACACCACGCTCGTCCCCGTCACCCCCGACCGGGGCCCCGACGGCAGGGGGAGGCCCGACACCTTCACCTGGCCCGACCGCGCCGTCGAGGCGACCCCCGAGCAACTGCGGCACGAGGACGTGGACGTCGTCGTGCTGCAGCGCCCCCACGAGCTGAAGCTGGCCGAGGAATGGCTGGGCCGCCGGCCCGGACGCGACGTCCCGGCCGTCTACGTCGAGCACGACACCCCCCGCAGGACGCCCTCGGACGCGAGCCTGCCGGAGGAGGTCGTCCCCGACAGCCGGCACTTCCTGCACGACCGCGACGACATCCCGGTCGTGCACGTCACCCACTTCAACCAGTTGTTCTGGAACTGCGGCCGCGCCCCGACCTCGGTCATCGAGCACGGCGTCGTCGACCCCGGATACCGCTGCACCGGCGACATGCCGCGCGCCGGCGTCGTCATCAACGACCCGCTGCGGCGCGGCCGCGTCGCCGGGACCGACCTGCTCGCCGACCTGGCGCGCGCCGTCCCCCTGGACCTGTTCGGCATGAACGTCACCGGCGTCCCGGAGGCGCTCGGCATCGCGCCGGAGTCGCTGTGGACGTTCGAGGACCTGCCGCAGGCGAGGATGCACGACGAACTCGCCCGCCGCCGCGTCTACGTCCATCCCTACCGGTGGACCTCGCTCGGCCTCGCCCTGATCGAGGCCATGATGCTCGGCCTCCCGGTGGTGGCGCTCGCCACCACCGAGGCGGTCGAGGCGGTGCCGCCGGAGGCCGGGGTGCTGTCCACGCGCGTCGCCACGCTGGCCGACGCCGTGCGGACCCTGGCAGCCGACCCGCCGCGCGCCCGCCAGATGGGCAAGGAGGCGCGCGCGTACGCCGTCGAACGCTACGGCCTGCCGCGGTTCCTGCGCGACTGGGAGCGAACTCTCACGGAGGTAACGCGATGAGAATAGCCATGATCTCCGAGCACGCCAGCCCGCTGGCCGCCAAGGGCGGGCTGGGCGGCGCGGACGGCGGCGGCCAGAACGTGTTCGTCGCGGAACTGGCGTCCGAGCTCGGCCGCCAGGGCCACTGCGTCACCGTCTACACGCGGCGGGACTCGCCCGACCTGCCGCGCCGGGTGCGGCTCGCGCCCGGCGTGACCGTCGAGCACGTCCCGGCGGGGCCCGCCGGGCACGTCGCCAAGGACGACCTGCTGCCCTGGATGCGCGACTTCGGGACCTACCTGGAGCGGCGCTGGGCCGCCGAGCCGCCGGACGTGGCGCACGCGCACTTCTGGATGAGCGGGCTCGCCGCCGTGCAGGCGGCCGCGCCGCCCTCGTCGCGGCGCGTCCCGGTGGTGCAGACCTACCACGCGCTCGGCACGGTGAAGCGGCGCCACCAGGGCGACAAGGACACCAGCCCGGCGTCGCGGCTCCGGCTGGAGCGCTCGATCGGCCGCGCCGCCGACGCCGTCATCGCCACCTGCGCCGACGAGGTCGCCGAGCTGGCCGCGATGGACGTGCCGCGCGAGCGGGTCTCGGTGGTGCCCTGCGGCGTCGACCTCGGATTGTTCACCCCGGACGGGCACCGCTCGGACGGGCGCGGCGGGCACCGGCTGGTGGTGCTGTCGCGGCTGGTCGAGCGCAAGGGCGTGGACACCGCGATCCGGGCGCTGGCGCATCTGCCGGACGCCGAGCTCGCCGTCGCCGGCGGGCCGCCGCGGAGCGACCTGGCCGGCGACCCCGAGGTGCGCCGGCTGCGGCGCGTCGCGGACGACGCGGGCGTCGCCGGGCGGGTGGAGTTCCTCGGCCGGCTCGGCCGCGAGGAGGTCCCGCCACTGCTGCGGTCGGCGAGCCTGGTGGTGACGCTGCCGTGGTACGAGCCGTTCGGCATGGTGCCGCTGGAGGCGATGGCGTGCGGCGTACCCGTCGTGGCCAGCGCCGTCGGCGGCCATCTGGACACCGTCGTGGACGGCGTCACCGGCGTGCTGGTCCCGCCGCGCGACCCGGAGGCGGCGGCGGCCGCGATCCGGGAGTCGCTGGACGACCCGGCCGGCCGCGCCGCGAT
>NZ_BAAAMR010000232.1:0-4131 GCF_039529375.1 Actinomadura napierensis | reverse complement strand
CCGGCGCCGGGCCCGCCGGCGGCAAGGACCCCGGCCTGATGCGGCTGCTGCGCTCGATGAGCCTGCAGGACAAGGCCGCCCAGCTGTTCGTCCTGCAGGTGTACGGCAAGAGCGCCGACACCACCGACCCCGCCGACGTCGCCGCCAACCGCAAGCTGTACGGGGTCGACAACGCCGCCCAGGTCGTCGCCCGCTACCACCCCGGCGGATTCATCTACTACGCCGACAACGTCGACGACCCCGGCCAGGTCGCCGGCCTGTCCAACGGCATCCAGCACGCCGCGATGGCCCAGCCGCACCGCGTCCCCGAGACGATCGCCACCGACCAGGAAGGCGGCATCGTCGCACGCGTCCAGCCGCCGGCCACCCAGTCGCCCGGCAGCATGGCGCTGGCCGCCGGACGCAGCACCGGCGACGCCCGCGCGCTCGCCCGCATCACCGGGCAGGAACTGCGCGTCATCGGCGTCAACCAGGACTACGCGCCCGACTCCGACGTCAACGTCAACCCCGCCAACCCCGTCATCGGGGTCCGCTCCTTCGGCTCCGACCCGTCGCTGGTGTCGTCCATGGTCACCGCGCAGATCCGCGGTTACCGGTCCGGGGGAGTGACCGCCACCGCCAAGCACTTCCCCGGGCACGGCGACACCACCACCGACAGCCACACCGGCGTGCCCCGCATCGGACACACCCGCGCCCAGTGGGAGAAGCTCGACCTGCCGCCCTTCCGCGCCGCGATCGCCGCGGGCGTCGAGTCCATCATGACCGCGCACATCATCGTGCCCGCGCTCGACCCGTCCGAGGACCCCGCCACCCTGTCCAAGCCGATCCTCACCGGCATCCTGCGCGACCAGCTGCACTACCGCGGCGTCATCGTCACCGACGCCCTGGACATGCAGGGCGTCCGCGACAAGTACGGTGACGAGCGCATCCCCGTCCTCGCCCTCAAGGCCGGCGCGGACGTGCTGCTCAAGCCCCCGGCCGACGCCTCCGGCAACGGCGTGTTCGCCCGCCAGCTCGCCGCCGTCGTCGACGCCGTCAAGACCGGCGAGATCAGCGAGCAACGCCTCGACGCGTCGGTGTACCGGGTGCTGGCCCTCAAGCAGAAGCGCGGGCTGTTCCGCGACCCCTACGCCGACACCTCCCGCATCGGCCGCACGGTCGGCACCCGCGCGCACCTGGCCACCGCGCAGCGCGCCACCGACCGCACCACCACCCTGGTCAAGAACGACGCCGGCCTGCTGCCGCTGAAGGCCGGGCCCCGCAACGTGCTGGTCGCCGGATGGGGCACCGCCACCACCGCCGGGCTCGCCACCGCAATCGGCGAGCGCGGCGCCGCCACCACCGTGCGCAGCACCGGGCTCAGCCCCACCCAGGCGCAGATCGACGACGCCGTCGCCGCCGCGCAGGGCCAGGACCTCATCGTCGCCGTCACCAACCGCGCCTGGGACGTCGGCACTGAACCGGGCCACCAGGGCCCCGGGCAGATGAACCTCGTCAAGGCGCTGGTCGCCACCGGGAAACCCGTCGTGGTCATCGCCGTCCGCGACCCCTACGACATCGCCTACTTCCCCGAGGCCACCACCTACCTGGCCACCTACTCCTACACCGCCGAGGCCCTGCGCTCGGCCGCCGGGACGCTGTTCGGCGAGAACCCGCCGCACGGGAAGCTGCCCGTCGCCATCCCCACCCGCGACGACCCCGGCACCGCCCTCTACCCCTTCGGCCACGGCCTGACCTACCAGCAGCGACACGGCTAGAGCACCGGCCCTCGCCGTGATACGGCGACGGCCCGGTTCCGGGGACGACAGCCGCGGTCGTCCCCGAAACCGGGCCGGGTTCGGCTTCTGACCACACCCGCGCGATCAGCCGGCAGGCCCCGCGGGCCGGCCGCGGCCGGACGGCGGCGCCCCGCGCGTCAGCGGTGCCGTGCGGTGACGGTGACCTGGTTGGCGCCGATCGCCTTCATCATCGTCGGCCAGATCTTGCCGGCCTCGCGGATCCACGCGGGCCAGTTGTGGCGGCCGTCGCCGTAGATGTCGGCGGTGTAGGGCACCTTCAGCTGGTCCAGGCGCTTCTTGAACTCGTTGTTGTCCGCGCCGACCGCGATCTCGCTCAGCAGGCCGATGTCCCACGGCGCCACGTTCGGGTCGCCGGGACCGGGCCTGCCGGTCGTGCCGGCGGAGAAGAACAGCTGCGTGCCGCGCAGCTTTTCGGCCAGCGCGTAGGGGTCGTGGGCGGCCCAGTTGGCGTCGTCGGCCCACGGGATGCCCCAGATCGCGAACGGGTCCTGCCCGTTGCCGGCGTTGGTGAACATCAGCATCGCCGGCATGCCCGCCGACCGCAGCGACAGCGTGCCGCTGAGCGAGGCGACGTACTTGAACAGCCCCGGGTGCCGGGCCGCGTAGCTGTAGGCGCCCTGCCCACCTGAGGAGTTGCCGATCGCCGCGCGGACCGCGCCCGCGCCGTAGTTGCGCTCCATCAGCTGGCGCACCTCGGCGGTGTGGAAGGTCTCCCACTTGGGGGTCCCGCCCTTGCCGTAGTTGTACCAGTCGGTGTAGGAGCCGTTCTCGCCCTCCGGCATGACCACCAGGACGTCGTACTTGGCCGCCCAGGCCTCGATGTCGGTGTTCTTGGTCCAGGAGGTGTAGTTGTCCTGGCCGCCGTGGAAGGCGTACAGCACCGGCCACGTCCGCGTCGACCCGCGCTGCCAGTCCTTGGGCAGCAGGATCCGCGTCTTGACCGACTTGCCGA
Organism: Actinomadura napierensis; assembly: GCF_039529375.1. Lineage (NCBI taxonomy): Bacteria > Bacillati > Actinomycetota > Actinomycetes > Streptosporangiales > Thermomonosporaceae > Actinomadura > Actinomadura napierensis. Next base: position 1,380 of record NZ_BAAAMR010000232.1, on the reverse strand, counting down.
GCGCCGGGGAGGAGATGGTGACGTCCACCTCGCGGTCGGCGACCTTGGTCTCCTGGGTGATCTGCGCGCCGTCGTCCGCCTTCGCCGGGGACGTGTCCGCCCGCGCCGCCCCGGCTCCGGCCACGCCGACCCCGGCCACCAGGACGGTGGCGATGGTGCTCGCCGTCACCGAACGCCGCCAGCGGACGACCGTGAGTACCGGACGGCGGACAGAGGGTGTCATGTGCTCACCTTGCGGAAATGAGGCCCGACCCCCGTGGCCGTGCGACTTCCGCAGAGTGTGCCGCCGACCCGCCAAATGATCTACAAGCCGGAGTAACAAGAAAGACCCGAACCACTGTAGATATGTGAGTCATTTCGGAGACGCGGTGAGCGTCCGGTGACAGCCGGGTCACCCGGGACGGCCCTCACCCGGACGGTGCGCCAGGAACCGGGCCAGGTCCCCGACCATCGGGGCGTCGAACGTGCCCGCCAGCGCCCGCACCAGCGTCCCGAACGGCGCCTCCGGCGGCTCCACCCGCATCAGCCACGCCACCCGGTCAGCGCACAGCGGATCGAACACCGCCGCGGCCACCAGCATCGAGGTGAACTGCGCCGCCATCGTCGCCTCCAGCACCGGCCGGCCCGGCTCGCGGGTGCGCAGCCACTCGGTGCCCGTCCACTCCACGCCCGCGATCCACGCCTGCACGGTCGAGCGCAGCATCCCGCTCGGCGCGTCCACCCGCAGCGTCCGGTACGTCAGCGCGCAGATCTCGTCGCGGACCCTCTGCGCGGTCGACAGCGTCGCCTCCGGCGCCTGCCGGCTCCCCACCCCCAGCAGGCCGGCGTAACCGACCTCGTAGCGCTCCAGGAAGTCGACGTACAGCTCCAGCCGCCGCATCATCTGCTCCGACGGCGCGCCCCCGGCCACCTGGTTCAGCCGGTCGGTCAGCTCCGCGCCGACCCGGTCCGCCGCCGCCTCGTACAGCTCCTGCTTGCCCTCGAAGTACCGGTACACCGACGACCGGGAGGCGCCCGCCTCCCGCGCCACGTCGTCGATCGACACCTCCGGCTCGGGCCGCCGCCCGAACGCCTCGATCGCGGCCTCGATGATCTCCTCGCGGCGGCGGTCCTGCGACAGCCGCCGGAACGGGGGCCGCCGGCGCGGCGCCGCCTCACCTGCCATGCGCGTCACCCTAGCGGGGGACGCCGCGCCCCGATCCCGCACCGAGGCGGGAGGGACGGTGTGAGGCACCTCCCGGGACGAGCGGTCCCGCGCATCGGGCAGGATCGAGGGATGCGGGCGCACCGGCCGGGGGGCGGGCGCCCCGACCGGCGCCCGCCCCGCGCACTGGCGGCGGTCGCGGCCGTCGCGACGGCCGCGCCCGCCCTGGACGTGCT
>NZ_BAAAMR010000231.1:0-4235 GCF_039529375.1 Actinomadura napierensis | reverse complement strand
CGACGCCGGCGGCCGCGCGGTTTCCGCGCAGCGCCGCGAGCGCCGCCGCGGCGGCGTCGACCCCGGCCGCCGTGGTCATGGCGTGGCGGCGCAGCAGCCCCTTGCCCTCACCCGCGCGGGCCCGCCAGCCGCCGCCGTGGACCCGCCACATGAGGATGTCATCGGCGTTACCCGCCTGGGCGCGCACCGACGCCCAGAAACCTGCCGGACGCACCGGATGCGTCACGTGCCGCTCGCCTCGCACGAGGTCGTGCCCCGAGGCCAGGGCGCGCAGCGCGAGGTCGGCGTCCTCCCGGTAGGCGCGGCGGAACCGCTCGTCGAAGCCGCCCAGCTCGGCGAGGACGCCGCGCCGGTAGGCCATGTCGGCGGTGATCCAGTCGGCGCCGGCGAGCCCGGCGGTGTTGCGTTCCCAGTCGGTGGGGCGGCGGTCCTCCGGCAGCGGCACGGTGACGCGGCCCTGCGAGCCCGCCACCTTCGGCGGCAGCCCGGACAGGTCGTTGTTCAGCCGCCGCGTCCAGTCGGGATCGGGGACGACGTCGTCGTCCAGGAAGGCGACCCATTCGGTGGCGGCGGCGCGCCAGCCGGCGTTGCGCGCGGCGGCCGGGCCCCGCCCGCCGGAGCGGATCACCCGGATGCGCCGCCCGCCCGAGTCCGGCAGCGGCAGCGGCGCGCCGTGCGCGGGCCGGTCGTCCACCACGATGATCTCGTGCGGAGCGGGCCCGGGGCCGCCGGCGATCGACTCCAGCAGCGCGTCCAGGACGGCGCGCAGGCTCGGCCTGCCGATCGTCGGGACGACGACGGTGCAGCTCATCGGGCGTGCACCTCCCGGCGGCGGACGACGTAGGGCCCGATGGCCAGCAGGTCCACCGGCGCGGAGCCGAAGCACTCCAGCGCGTCGCGCGGGTCGTCGACCATGGGCCGCCCGGCGGTGTTGAGGCTGGTGTTGACGACGACCGGCACGCCGGTGCGCCGCCGGAACTCCTCCAGCAGCCGCGCGACGAGCGGCTCGTGCTCGGCCTCGACGGTCTGGATCCGCGCGGTGCCGTCCACGTGGACGACCGCCGGGATCCGCTCCCGCCACTCCGGGCGGACGCGGTGCACGAACAGCATGTACGGGCTCGGGATCGGGCCCTCGAAGATCTCCGTCGCGTGCTCCAGCGCGACCATCGGCGCGATGGGCCGGAACTGCTCGCGGCCCTTCACGTCGTTGAGCCGCTCGACATTGGCGGCGTGGCCGGGATGCGCGAGCAGCGACCGGTGCCCCAGCGCGCGCGGGCCGAACTCGGAGCGGCCCTGGAACCAGGCGACGATCTCGTTGCGCGCCAGCGCCTCGGCGACGGTCGCCGCGAGGTCCGCCGGACGCTCGTAGGGGACCTTGGCGGTGTCGAGCCGCCGTGCGAGCTCGGCGTCGTCCCATTCGCGGCCGAGGTCGGCGCCCGGCATCGCGGTGACCCGGTCGCCGCCGCCCTGGGCGAGGTGGAGCGCGGCGCCGAGCGCGGTGCCCGCGTCGCCCGCCGCGGGCTGCACCCAGATGTCGTCGTAGGGCCCGTCCTCGGCGAGCCGGGAGTTCGCCACGCAGTTCAGCGCGACGCCGCCGGCGAGCATCAGCCGGCGCGACCCGGTCCGGTCGTGCAGCCACGACGCCAGATCCAGCAGCACCTCTTCGAGCCGCGCCTGGACGCTGGCGGCGAGGTCGGCGTGGTCGCGGGTCCACTCGCCGTCGGCCGCCCGCGCCTTGGCGAGCGCGCCCCAGTCGATCGGCGCGACCGCGAAGCCGCCGTCGCCGGTGGCGAGCACCTGCTCGCGCAGCTCGTCCAGGAACCGGGGCTCGCCGTAGGAGGCCAGCGCCATCACCTTGTACTCGTCGCTGGAGCGCAGGAAGCCGAGATGCTGGGTGAGGTCCTCGTACATGAGGCCGAGCGAGTGCGGCAGGCGCTGCGCGTGCAGCGTGGTCAGGACGCCGTCGCCGTAGGTCCCGGCGAGGTGCGAGTGCGACTCGCCGCGGCCGTCCAGCACGAGGACGTCGCCGTCGCCGGGACCCGGCGCGGCCAGCGCGGCGGACGCGGCGTGCGCGACATGGTGCGGGACGTACCGGACGATCCCGGGGTCGAGCCCCGGAAGCGCGGCCGACAGGAAGTTGGGGGCGCGTTGCGCGTACAGCGTCCGCAGCCTTTCCCACTGCTCGTCGTGGCCGTCCAGGCCGGGTTCGACCAGGTCGGGGTCGTAGGAGTAGGCGACGGCGTCGAGGTCGCCGGGTTCGAGCCCGGCCCGGTCCAGGCACCACCGGGCCGCCTGCTCAGGAGGTTCCCAGGCGGAGAAGGCGACGGGCCGTTTCCCGTGCTTGCGGCGGCTGAAGCGTTCCTCCTCCGCCGCGGCCACGACCGTCCCGTCCACCACGAGGGCGGCGGCCGGGTCATGGAATATCGCGTTGATTCCGAGCACGCGCATGTGCAGCCCCGTTTCGGCGCAGCGTTCGGTGAAGTGGCGATGCCTCCGTCGTGGGCATCGGACCCGGGGATGTCGTTGGGAGCAAATCCCCTATAGGTGATTTGGTGCATTACCGGGGAGTCGCCCTCTAAACGCCGTGGGAGAAAAAGTCGCTGGTGAGCGAAGTGACAGGTGATGCGGCCTCCCGCGCCCGCCCCCTGCGCGGCACATGGAGGCGTGCGCCTCGGGTACGGGGCGTGCCATGCGCTGCACCCTCGTCGTGATCACCCGTGACCGCCGGCGTTCCCTGCTGGCGACCCTCTCCCGGCTCCGGGCGCTGCCCGAGGCGCCCCCCGTGATCGTGGTGGACAACGCCTCGCGGGACGGGACGCCCGACGCCGTCGCCGAGGAGCATCCGGAGTTCCGGCTGATCCGGTCCCAGCGCAACCTCGGCGCCGTCGCCCGCAACCTCGCCGTCGACCACGTCCGGACCCCGTACGTGGCGTTCTGCGACGACGACACCTGGTGGGAGCCGGGCGCGCTGCCGCGCGCCGCCGCCCTGCTGGACGCCCACCCGCGGCTCGCCGTCGTGACCGGCCGCATCCTGGTCGAGCCCGGCGGGCGCGAGGACCCGATCGTCCCGGAGCTGCGCGACTCGCCCGTCCCGGGGCCGTCCTGGCTGCCGGGCCCCGCGCTCGGCTCGTTCCTGGCCGGGGCGTCCATGGTGCGGGCGGAGGCGTTCCGGGAGGCCGGCGGGTTCTCCGCCCGGCTGTGGCTGGGCGGCGAGGAGGAGCTGCTCAGCGCCGACCTGATGGCCCTCGGCTGGCACCTGTGCTACGCCGAGGACGTCGTCGTGCACCACGAGCCGTCGCCGCTGCGCGAGGCCCACCTGCGGCGCCGGCACGGCATCCGCAACACGCTCTGGTTCACCTGGCTGCGCCGCCCGCTGCCGGTCGTGCTGCGCCGTACGGCCGGGCTGCTGCGCACGCTGCCGCGCGACCGAGTCACCGCGGGCGCGCTCGCCGAGGCCGCCGCCGGGCTCCGCTGGGTCGCCCGGGAGCGCCGCGCGCTGCCGCGCGACGTCGAGGCCAGGCTGCGCAGCCTGGAGGAGGCGCAGCGGGCGTCCAAGGCCCGCCGGTACGTCAGCTGAGACCGGGAGGGAGCCCATGAGCGACGTGACGATCGTGGTCGCGACCCGCGACCGGGCCGACGAGCTGCGCCGCAGCCTCGCCCGGCACACCGCCCCGGTGATCGTGGCCGACAACGCCTCCGCCGACGGCACCGCGGAGGTCGCGGAGGCGGCCGGTGCCCGGGTGCTGAGGCTGTCCCGCAACCTCGGCGCCGCCGCCCGCAACGCCGGCGCGCGCGAAGCGGCGACCCGCTACGTCGCCTTCGCCGACGACGACTCCTGGTGGGCGCCCGGGGCGCTGGAGCGGGCCGTGGAGATCCTCGACGCCCACCCGCGGACGGCGCTGCTGGCCGCCCGCGTCCTCGTCGGCGAGGACGAGCGGCTGGAGCCGGTGTCGGAGGGGATGGCGCGCTCGCCCCTCGGCCGGCCGGACGGCCTGCCCGGACCCGCGATCCTCGGCTTCCTCGCGTGCTCGGTGATCGTCCGCCGCGACGCGTTCCTGGACGCCGGGGGCTTCTCCGACGTCCTGCACTTCGGCGGCGAGGAGGAGCTCCTCGCTCTCGACCTGGCCGCCGCCGGGTGGGGCCTCGCATACGTGCAGGAGCTGGTCGTGCACCACCATCCGTCCAAGAGCGGCCGGAATCCGGCGGCGCGGCGCCGCCCGGAGGGCCGCAACCGG
>NZ_BAAAMR010000230.1:0-4444 GCF_039529375.1 Actinomadura napierensis | reverse complement strand
GGCCCGCCCCCCCCGCCCTGCCGACCGGGGGGCGCACCATGACCGCCGCTCCCCCGGCGCCCGCCCCGGTCACCGCGGTCGCCGCGGTCGCCGCGGAACCGGCGGCCTCCGCCCCGCTGACGGCCGACCCGTCCCCCGGACCCGAGCCCGAGGCCGCGGAGGGCCGCACGGAGCAGGCCGAGGCCGGCGAGGGCGGCGCGGTCACGACGGCGGCGTGACGGCGCGCGCCGCCGCCCGAGGGCCGACGATCATGATGGAGAAGGGTGAACGCCGCGCGCCCGCCGGGACCGGCGCGGGACGGGCGGGCGCGCGGTCCGCCCCGCCCTGGCCGGCGGAGTGGCCGGCAGGGTGGCCGGCAGGGTGGCGGGAGGGGTCAGCCGTCCGCCGGACGGGCGCGGCGGGCGGTGCGGCGCAGCCACAGCAGCCCGATCACGGGCAGCACCAGCGGGACGAACCCGTACCCTTCGCCGTATCCCGACCAGACCGTGGCGTCCGGGAACGCCGAGCGGTCGACGAGGCTGAGCGTGCCGATCGCCAGGACCCCGGCCAGCTCCACCGAGCAGGCGGCGACGGCGACCCGGAACGAGGTCCGGCCGCCGCGGGCCAGCGCGACCGTCGCCAGGACGTAGACGGCCGCGGCGAACGCCGACAGCGAGTAGGCCAGCGGCGCGTCGGAGAACTTGGTGCCGATCTGCACGCCCGCGCGCGCACCGGCCGCGAGCGCGAAGATCGCGTAGACGGCGACCAGCAGCCGGCCGGGGCCGCTGCCGGTGCCCGTGCGGACGCGCTCGCCGCCGGGGCGGGCGGCCGGTTCGCCGGTGACGCCGGTGTCGGGCTCAGGCACTGCCGCTCCACAGCTGGTTCATTCGAACGATCATGACGGCGACGGCGACGCCGGCGACCACGAGTACCGCCGACCCCCAGCGGCTGCGCTCCAACAGCCCCCAGCCGGCGCCCGCGACCGGGATCAGCAGGACGGCCAGCAGGTAGCCGATGAACGTGGCGGGGTGCTTCGGCCCCCCGTCGCCCGACAGCTTGACGAACCCGACCACGGCCTGCGCGATCAGCAGGACCTCCAGCACCCCGAGCCCGATCAGGTCGGGGAGGCCCATCGCGCGCCCGCGCAGCGCCGTCACCAGCGCGTACACGGCGATGATCAGCGCCACCACGATGATCACGGTGGCCAGGGCGGTCGTCACGCAGAAGAGAGTACTACCGGCTGTAGAGCAACCGCGATCCGGCCGCACGGCCCCGTCCAGCGGCCCTTCCCGCCGCGATGGTGGCCGCGCCGCCGGACAGGGAGTGCCCAACGATGGCGGCGGGCCCGCCGAAGTGCCGGACGACCCCGAGCAGGTCCTCGGCCACGTCCGTCCGGCTGATGGCCGCCTTCCCCGTGACCGACGGTCGGTCGAGGCCGGACTCGCCGTGCCCGCGCATGTCCATGTTCACCACCCGATAGCCGGCGCCGGCCAGCAACGGCATCAGACGGCGGTAGTCGCCGCGTCCGGTGCCCGTGCCGTGCGAGAGCACCACCAGCGGTCCCTCACCGATCACGTCGCAGGCGATCCGCCCGCCGTCGAGAGTCACCAATTCCGCCATGTGCGTGCCTTCCGTGCGTTCCGTCCCCGGTCACGGTCGATTGAACGCCGGACGGCCGTCCGCGCGGGGCCGCCGGGCAGGACCGGTCAGACGAGCAGCCGATCCGGTCAGTGCCTGACCGCGGCGGCACCGGCGACGCGGTCCGCGCAGCGGGCGGGCCGTGGCAGCATGGCGATCGTGAATTCGCTGCAGTGGCTCAACCTGACCCGGCACGGTGAGAGCACCGGCAACCTCGCCTACCAGGCGGTGCAGGGCACCGACGCCGAGGAGACGGGGATCCGCGAACGCGACGCGGACACCCCGCTGTCGGAACTGGGCCGGGCCCAGGCGGCGGCGCTGGGCCGCTGGCTCGCCGCCCTGCCCGAGGACGAGCGGCCGACGCTCGTCGCCGTCTCCCCCTACCTGCGGACCCTCGACACCGCCCGCATCGCGCTCGCCCAGACCTCCTACGCCCACCCACAGGACCCCGGCGGCCTGCGGATGAAGGTGGACGAGCGGATCCGCGACCGCGAGCAGGGCATCCTGCAGGGCCTGACCTGGATCGGGGTGCAGCGCCGGTACCCCGACGAGGCCGACCGGCTGAAGCGGCTCGGCAAGTTCTACTACCGGCCGCCCGGCGGGGAGTCGTGGGCCGACCTGGCGCTGCGGCTGCGCAGCTTCTACCGCGACCTGGAGGCCGACGCCCCCGGCGGGCGGGCCCTGGTGGTGACGCACGACGCGATCGTGGTGATGACCCGCTACCTCGTGGAGGACCTGTCGGAGAAGCAGGTTCTGGAAGTGGAGAAGGAGCCGGTCGCGAACGCGTCGATGACGCGCTGGCGGCACGACGGCGGCGGGCTGCGCGCCGTCTGCTACAACGAGTGCGGGCACCTGGTCAACGCCGGCGTCGGCTCCCCCTGACCGAGGACACCGGGCCGTATCACTGTGGGGGGACGACCCCCCCACGCCCCCCGGCAACGACGCCTGACCGGCGCCCTCCGCTTCGCTCCGGGCGCCGGTCAGGCGTCGCCGTCCAGGAGGCGGGCGCGGCGGGTGGCGACGGCGGGCAGGCGCGGGTCGTCCTGCGGCAGCACGTCGCCGAGCCGCTCCAGCGCCTCCAGGTCGGTCCGGCCCTGCTCGGTCTGGGCGTAGGTCCACAGCGCTTCGGCGCCGCCCCGGTCGAGCGCGGACCGGCGGACCCGCACCGCCAGCTCGTCGCGTTCGCCGCGCACCGCGGGCGCGTCCGAGCGCGGCAGCAACTCGCCGTCGTAGAGCCGGACGGCCGCGGCGATGTCGCCCTCGTCCAGCAGCCGCCGGACGGTGAGGAAGTCGGCGTCGATCGCGCAGTCCAGCCGGTACGGCTTGGCGCGCACGAGGCCGCCGAGCTGGGCGCGCAGCCGGTGGATCTCGGCGCGGACGGTCACCGGGCTGCCCTCGTCGCCGTACAGGTGCCACGACAGCCGGTCGCCGCTGAGCCCCTCGGGGTGCAGCGCGAGCAGCGCGAGGATCTCCGCGTGCCGCAGCGTCAGCGGCAGGTGGACGCCGTCGAGCCGCGCGGACGGCTGGTCGGTGCCGAGCAGCGACAGGGTGAGCAGCGGCCGCCCGTCCGCACCGGGCCGGGCGACGCCGGCGGACGCCGTCCCGGGCGCGGCGCCCGGGTACGGGCGCAGCAGGTAGACCTCGCCGAGCGGTTCGGCTACCGCGGCGCGCCCGTCGGGCAGCGTGACGGCGCCGCCCTCGAACGGGACGGCCAGCCGCCGCCCCCGCCAGTCCTCGCGTCCGGCGGCCAGGATCCGGCCAGTCGCGGTGAGCAGCACCCCGGTGCCGCGCAGGTGCCGCAGGAACCGCTCGCGCAGCCGCTCGTCCCGCCTCCGCATGTCGACCTCCAGCCGGGACTCGGCGAGCCGCGCGGCGGCGGCGACCAGTGCGACGGTCGCCGGGTGCAGCTTCTCGACGGTGGCGCTGACGTCGATGCAGCCGATGACCCGGCCGGTGTCGGGGTCGGTGATCGGGGCGCCCGCGCAGGACCAGCGGTGCAGGACGTGCGCGACGTGCTCGGTGGCGTAGACGTACTCGGCGCGGCCGGTGGCGAGGGCGGTGCCGATGCCGTTGGTGCCGACCGCCCCCTCCGCCCAGCAGAAGCCCTCCATCAGCCCGATCCGCTCGGCCTCCCGCTGGACGGCGGGCGGCCCCTGCGTCCACAGCGCGTGCCCCGCCTCGTCGGTGATCACCATCAGGTGCTCGGTCTCGTCGGCGACGCCCCGCAGCAGCTCCCGCAGCAGCGGCAGGTGCGGGTCGAGCGGATGGGCGCCGCGGGCGTCGGCGACGGTGTCGCGGTCGAACACCAGCGGAGCCGCCGCGACGGCGGCGTCCACGCCGGCGTCGCGCGAGCGCCTCCAGGACTCGGCGATCGGCGGGCGCGCGGCGACCACCTGGTTCTGCACCACCATCAGCGCCTTTCCCCTGGAGGACAACGTCGACGGGTTTGAGGATCGGCCCATCGGGCGGGCCTCGCAACCGGTTCGCGCGAACCGAGGCGACGCTCTTTCGGCACAGTGTGTGATCGGACGGTCGCAACGTGCATGCAACGTCGGGGCGCCTAACGTTCCGAGCGCTGGGAGCCAGGGCCATCCTGTGGGCCCCGCCGTCCCGAGCGCGTCCGGGGGGAATGCGCACGGGACGGCAGGGGCGGGGCCCGCGCGCGCGGCTCCCGCGCATGAGGGGGGAATGGAGACCAATGCTCTGCCTGACGTGTCACCGCGTCCGCCCGGCGCTCGACCGGGCGGACTACACCGCCGACCGCGCCCTGCTCATCGTCCGCCGCGGGCTGTGCGCGTGCGGTGCCCCGCCGGCGCGCGCGGGCCGC
>NZ_BAAAMR010000229.1:0-4482 GCF_039529375.1 Actinomadura napierensis | reverse complement strand
CTCCCGTCGACCGCGACCGCGCCGGACCCGCGCTGCGCAGGGCCGCCGAGGTGGCGGACGGGCTGCGGGCCGTCCCGCTCCGCGAGCGCACCGGCGACCTCGGGCGCCGCGCCGGGATCTCCCTCGACGGCGAGCGCCCCTCCCCCGGGCTCGGCCTGACCCCGCGCGAGACCGAGGTGCTGCGGCTCGTCGCCGCCGGGCGCAGCAACCGGGAGATCGCCGAGGCGCTGTTCATCTCGGCGAAGACCGCCAGCGTGCACGTGTCGAACATCCTCGGCAAGCTCGGCGTGGCCGGGCGCGGCGAGGCCGCCGCCCGCGCCCACCGGCTGAGACTGTTCGACTGAGTCTCAGGGACCTGGGCGCAGCGGGACGATCCGGGTGGTGACGCGGGCGTGCGGGCGGTCGGCGGCGCCGAGCGCGTGGCCGCAGGTGTGGGACGCGATGTCGCCGCCGACGTGCAGGCCGGTCGGGACGAGCCGGTTCGTCCGGAACGCCAGCGACGGGTCGCGCAGCATCGGGTTCGACCAGGGGATCAGCTCCGACAGCAGCGCGAACGTCGGGTCGATCACCTTGGTGACGCCGTCGTCGTCCACGACCTCGACCCAGGCGTGCACGAGGTCGGGCAGCCCGACGACCCAGCCGATCCGGGTGGTGGCGGGCACGCCCTCCTCCCGGCACAGCCGCTCGATGTAGCGGCTGGCGGCGCCGCAGCCGGCGAAGCCGCGCGGGACGAGGTCCGGGTCGTCGCGCAGCTCGACGGGCAGCCGGAGGAAGCGCGGCTCGGCGCCCATGAACTCGCGGACGATCGCGCGGAGCACGGGCGAGCGCAGCACCGGGCAGTCGCCGACCGTCCGCAGCACCGCGGAGATCGCCATGGCGGGACCGGACGACCGCGCGGTCTTCGCGGCGGCGCCGAGCGCGGCGCCGACCCGGCGGCCGCAGCGCCCCGGATGCGCCCGGACGTTGCGGACCGCCCCGCCGTAGGCGCCGGTGCGGGGGCGCGCGAGGGCGTTGCGGGCGTCGGGGCGGCAGCCGTCCGGGTCGCCGCAGGCCACGCGGAGCTCGAACCGGGAGACGCGCGGCGCGATGAGGTCCTCGCAGGACGACCGGGTCCAGCGCAGCAGGGACGCGACGTCCCGCTCGGCCGGCGTGCGCCCCGTGCCGGAGTAGAGGGCGAGGTTGAACAGGTCGCGCGAGTCGAACCGCTCCCGGCCGGTCTCGCCGGTGCCGGGCAGGCCGTGCCGGGCGAGCGCGGCCAGCGTGCGGTCGTCGCAGGCGAGCATCTCGGCGGCCTCGGCGCGGCCGGTGTCGGGCCGGTGGTACTCGGACGGGATGACGTAGAGGCCCTCCAGCGCGCGCAGCAGCCGCCGGTCCACGCCGCCGGCGGCGGCGCCGCGGGACCGTGCCGTGCGGGCGGATCCGGTGCCCATGTCAGCGCATCACGATCCGGTAGTCGGACGGGTCGAGCGCACGGGTGCGGCGCCGGTAGGCCAGCATCGATCCGGGCCAGTTGCTGGCGTTGCGGCGGCGGCCGTCCGCGCCGGTCCCGCCGGAGTGCAGGTACCAGCTGTCGCAGCCGCCGGCGTTCCAGACCGTCCCGTCCAGGCGGCGTTGGAGCGCGTCGTCGAAGTCGGCCAGCACGCCCTCGCGGACGTCCATGTAGAGCACCTCCGGATCGCGCAGCGTGCGGGCGGCCTGGACGATGTAGGCGATCTGGCTTTCCAGCATGTGTACCACCGACCCGGAACCGACATTTGTGTTGGGCCCGTACATGAGAAAGAAATTCGGGAAACCTGCGATGGCCATTCCCAGGTAGGCTCGCGGTCCGTCCCGCCATGTCTCGTCCAGGTCCCGCTCAGTGAGACCTGTCACGCGCATCGGCGCGACGAAGTCGCGGGTGCGGAAGCCGGTGCCGAAGACGACGGTGTCGGCGGGGTGCTCGCGCCCGTCGCCGGTGACCAGGCCGTCCCGGGTGGCCCCGACGACCGCGCTGGTCACCACGTCCACCTGCGGGAGGTCGAGGGCGCGGTAGTAGTCGCTGGAGATCAGAACGCGCTTGCAGCCCAGTTCGTAGCTCGGGACGAGGCGCTCACGCAGGCGGCGGTCCCGCACCGACCACAGCGTCGTGCGGCACAGCGCGCGGACGTGCGCCGACAGCAGCCGGCGGGCGCGCGGCGCGATCAGCATCGGGTTCAGCAGCGCCTCGAACCAGACGAACACCGCGAGCCGCGACAGCCGCTGCAGCGCCGGGAACCGCCGGTTGAGCGCGGTGCGCAGCCGCGGGTAGCGGCGGTCCCACTTCCAGCCGACCCACTGCGGTTCGCGCTGGAAGACGGTCAGCCGCGCCGTGCGCGGCGCGATCCGCGGGACGAACTGGACCGCGCTCGCGCCGTTGCCGATGACGGCCACGGTTCGTCCGGTCAGGTCGTGGCCGTGGTCCCAGCGGGCGGAATGGAACACGGTGCCCGCGAAGTCGGCGAGCCCGGGGATGTCGGGTACGGCCGGGACGCTGAGCTGCCCGCACGCCGACACGAGCAGATCGGCGCGGTGCACCTCTCCCCCGGCGGTCCGCAGGTTCCACTGGCCGGCCGCCGCGTCGAAACCCGCCCGGGTGATCTCGCAGCCGAAGCGGATGTGCTCCGTCACCCCGTACTTGCGGGCGCAGTGCCGCAGGTAGGCCAGGATCTCCGGCTGCGGCGCGAACCGCCGCGACCAGTCCGGCTTCGGCTCGAACGAGTAGGAGTACAGGTGGGACGGGGCGTCGCAGGCGGCTCCGGGATAGGTGTTCTCCCGCCACACGCCGCCCACGTCGCCGGCCCGCTCGAACACCGTCAGGTCGGTGAAGCCGGCGCGGATCAGCCGGACGGCGAGCCCCAGCCCGCTGAACCCGCTGCCCACGATCGCGATCGACGGCCGTCCCGCCATGCCCGGTCACATCCCTCAACTATTGGCGCTACGCCAATAGTGACGGACAGGCCGGCACAATGGAAAGCCCCGGCCCGCCCACAGGGCGGACGGACCGGCGCCGGCACCGGGCGTGTGGCGCGCGCGCCCTGCGGCTCGGCCCGGCGGGAGGCGCTCACGAGCCGCTAGCGGGGCGCCACGGGGAGTCGGGCTCGGTGGCGCGCGGCCGCTCGGCCACGCGCAGGGCGTAGGTGGGGGTGTCGGCGTCGACCGGGCCGAGGTAGGCGTGGCCCGTCAGGTGGCACCACGCGGGCAGGTCGATCGGGGCCGCGGGGTCGGAGGCGATCAGGTGCACGACCGTGCCGGGCTCCAGCCCCGCCACGTGCCCGCGCAACTCCAGCAGCAGGCGCACGCAGGAGCGGTCGCCGCCGTCGATGACCACCGGTTCCGCGCCCATCCGCCGTCCCCCTGTCCGCGCCTCGCGAAGCGAGCCATGCCTCTTGTGGGGAAATATAGGGCTTTGCGACATGCGATTCACCCGCGGAACATCCCGTGCGGAGCGATCGTTACGTCTACGGGCCGGCGTACCGGACGGTGCGCGACGGCCCGGACCGGAGCGCCGACGACCTCGATCGAGTGAGTCCCGGCGCGTGCTTCGGAGAACGGCGCCCGCGAGGGCGCGGCCCGGCACGGCCGGGTGCCCGATCTGGATGCGCGAGCGTCGTCCCAGGAACGCCCTGTGATCGTGCATGCGCATATCCGAAGCGACAAACCAGGACCAACGGGAAGTGAACGCGATGATCGGCGACATGAGGGAGCGGCGTCCCAGTCTTGACCATTTCTTTCAGGTTTCGTCCAGCTTTGGGGCTTACAGTCGCAGTGAAGCACCCCCAGATGTCACCCACGTGAGGAACCTGACCTTGGGGCGAGCCATGGATCTCGGAGCAGCGCGAGTGGAGAGCACGGAGACCTGCGGGACGGTGACCTTCCCCGCCGAGGTCGACCTGAGCAACGGCGAGGAGATCCTCGCCCAGTCCCTCGGGCTGCTCGACTCCGGAGTGCGCGCCCTCATCCTCGACCTGTCCGGCTGCACCTTCTGCGACTCCAACGCGCTGAACGTCATCCTGCGCTCGCAGATGCGCGCCACCGAACTCGGCGTGCCGATGTGGGTGGTGCTGCCGCAGCGCGGCATCGTCCGCCGGGTCGCCGAGGTCGCGGGCCTGCCGCGCCGCGTCGCCATCGCGCCGGACGTGGCGACCGCGCGCGAGGCGCTCGCCCCCGTCCCGCAGGGCTGACCCTCCCGAACACCGGCGCCGTCGAGCGTCGCGCCACGGCGGCGCGGCGCGCGATCTCTTTGCGCGATCTTGTGGTTCGCGGGATGCCGCGCGACCGCGGGCCGGGCATGGATCCCGGGGACCGCCGCGGAACGGGCGGGCGCGGACAGGCGGGAGCGGGACGCACATGCAGCTGGAACCGACGGGGCACGGGGAACCGACGGGCGGGCTCGGGCGCATCCCGATCCTGGACGTGGCGCCGGTGGTCGGGGGTGGCCGGTGGCCGGCGAAGGCCGTGGTGGGT
>NZ_BAAAMR010000228.1:0-4692 GCF_039529375.1 Actinomadura napierensis | reverse complement strand
GGGTGCCGGCGGCGGCGGCCATGCCCTGGACGGCGTCGGCGACGTGGCGCTCCCAGCGGTGACCGGTCATCAACGCGTCCTCGTGGTCACCATCGCTCTGTTCGCACATCGTGATGACGGCCTCGCCGAGGGCGTTCCCGGCGGCCAGGACGTCCCCGTACCCGGTCCCGGCGATCCGGTCCGACAGCTCGGCGGCCGACCGGGACGCCCGGTCAGCGGCGGTGCGGGCCCGCCACGCCGCCTGACGGCACGCCTTGGAGCACCAGGCGGCGCGGCGGCCGGGCAGGCCGGTCCGGTCGGGCCGCCGCCCGCCGCACACCGGGCACGGGCCCGGGGCGGCGGCCGGGTGCCCGGCTGGCATGGGGTCGGTGGCGTTGGGGTTGGTGGCGTTGGTGGCCATTGGTGTGCTTTCAGCCGCCGCGGTGCGCGCGGGCCGGGGCCAGCACGCGCGGGTCGGTGGTGGGGATGGCGGGCGCACTCATGTGGTTCTCCCTGCTGCCCGGGGGGCGGGTGCGTGGTCGGCGCCGATCAGCGGCGCCGCCGGCGGGGACGGTCCTTGCTGATCCGGTGGTGCTGCAGGGCGACTTGGACCAGGGCCTCGCGGCGGGTGCCGTAGGTGCCGGTTCCGGTGATCTTCCGCATGGAGGGGCTGTGGGCCTCCCACCGGGTGCCGTAGGTGGTCTTGGTGGCGTAGCCGATCCGCTCGCCCTCGACCACCAGCCAGTGGTTGCCGGTGCCGGGCCACTCGGCCATCAGGTAGCCGTCCTCGCCGAGTTCCGGGACGGGCTTGAGGCGCCGCTCGAACTCGCGCCGTTCCTGCTCGGCCCGCTCCCGCCGCTGTTGGTCCTCCTCGCCAGCGGCGTCGACGGCCTCGGCCGCGTTCCGCACGGCGCCGGTGTCCAGGACGTCGTCCTGGCTATCGGCGACCGGCGGGCCAGGACGCTCGGCCTGTGCGGCATCTGCCTGCGCGGCGGCGGCCGGGGCGGCGGGTTTCGCCGGCGAGGTCCCCGCCGAGGTCCCCGCCGAGGTCCCCGGCGAGGTCTCCGCCGTGGCGGCCGTGGCGTTTGGGGGTTGCGGCGGGGCGGGGGTCAGGTACCGGTAGATGGTGGGGCGGGAGACGCCGAAGGTGTCGGCGATCTGCTGCACGGTGTAGGCGCGCTTGCCGTCGGCGCCGTGTTCGTCGTACATCCGGCGGGCCTGGGCGACCTGCAGGTCGGTCATCACGGCGGGGCGGCCGCCCTTGCGTCCGCGGGCGCGGGCGGCGTCCAGGCCCTCGCGGGTGCCTTCCACGATCAGCTCGCGCAGGAACTCATCCATCGCGCCCAGCACGTGGAAGGCGAACCGGCCGGTGGAGGTGGTGGTGTCGATGCCCTGCTTGAGTACCACCAGGTCGATGTCACGCTCGCGCAGGGCGTCGGCCAGCTCCAGCAGGTGCCGCAGGCTGCGGGCGGCGCGCGACAGCCGGGTGATGACGAAGGTGTCGCCGGGCCGGGCGTACTCCAGCGCCCGGTCCAGCTCGGGGCGCGCGGCGAGCTTGCCGCTGGCCTTGTCGATGAACACCTTGGCGCACCCGGCCGCCAGCAGGGCGTCGCGTTGGGAGTCGGGGTTCTGGTCGCGGGTGGACACCCGGCCGTACCCGATCCGCTGACTCAAGGTCAGTGGCCTCCGTTCCTTGTCGTGGCGAGAGCCGCCGGTCGCGGCAGCGGCCTCACCTCCGCAAGCCTGTATTAAAAACGAATATCGACACAAGTATCTTTACATAGTTTCTAGACGCGGGTTTTAGACGATCATGGTCGCGACTGGGCCACCGGTCTTTTCGCTGGTCACGGGTCGCGTGCGCGGTGGACCGCTGGATCGGCGCCGCGGCGCTCTCCAGGGCGTCTCAGAAACGATCAGCTATCGGATTGCGCCTGGCAACGTCCAGATTGCCGCGGACGACCGCAGTCGTTGGATGGTCGACGCCCAGCACCCGCACGCAATCGGCCAGGGTCTGCTCGTACAGCGGAATCGCCCGGACCAGGTCACCCGCCGCCCGGTAGGCGTAGGCGAGGTTGCCGCGGGAGATCAGGGTGTTGGGGTGGTCGGCGCCCAGGACCCGTTCGCGGTCGGTGAGGGTCTGCTCGTGCAGCGGGATCGCCCGGTCCAGGTCCCCCGCGTCCCGGTAGGCGCTGGCGAGGTTGTTGCGGGAGGTCAGGGTGTTGGGGTGGTCGGTGCCCAGCACCCGCTCGCAAGCGGCCAGAGTCTGCTCCAACAGCGGGATCGCCCGGTCCAGGTCGCCCGCCGCCCGGTAGGCGCCGGCGAGGTTGTTGCGGGAGGTCAGGGTCTGGGGGTGGTCGGCGCCCAGCACCCGCTCCCGGTCGGCCAGGGTCTGCTCGTGCAGCGGGATCGCCCGGTCCAGGTCACCCGCCGCCCGGTAGGCGTAGGCGAGGTTGTTGCGGGAGGTCAGGGTGTTGCGGTGGTCGGCGCCCAGGACGCGTTCTTCCTCGGTGAGGTTGTGTTCCAGCAGCGAGATCGCTCGTTGCAGGTCTCCCGCGTGGCGGTAGGCGTAGGCGAGGCAGGCGCGGGCGTTCAGCACGAGCGGGTGGTCGGGATCGTGGAGTCGTTGGACAGAGACCAGGCAGCGCTGCAGATACGTCAGGGCACGGGGGTGGGCGCCTTGGCCGGTCAGGAACAGGCCGGTGTCGCGGAGCAGCCGGACAGTGGTGTCGGTGTCGGTGCCGGGGGGCGTGTGGTCGGCCAGGGCGTCGATGTGCGGCAGCAGCCGGCGCCACTGCGGCCAGCCCGCCGGATCCTCATCGTCCTCGGGACGGGCGTGGTCCAGCAGGCGGGTAGCAGTGTCGCGGGCGGCGGTGATGTCGGCGGCCCGGCGGTGCCGATCACCATCGTCGGGGTTGTCGTCGGGGGTGCGGGCCAGCGCCTGCACCAGCCGGTGCACAGTGATGGTGGTCGGGGTGAGGGTGATCATGTTGTAGGCGGCGAGTTTGCCGAGCGCGGCCTGCAGAAGCGGCGCTGCGAACTGCTTGCGCCCGTCGAGCTCGTTCAGGTTGTCGAGCAGAGTGCGGGGGATGGCCTCGGGGGCGTACCAGGCCAGGATCCGCAGCAGCTCGGCGGCCAGCGGTGTACCGGTAGTGAGCAGGTCCAGGGTGATCCGCCAGATCCGCGCGATGGTCCGCGCGTCACTGCCGGTGTCGCCGCCCTCGGCGGGCAGGTCGTACATCGCCGCCGGGGAATCGGCCAGGTAGCGCAGATATTGGCGAGGGGACAGCTGGTTCTGCTGCAGGTAGGCGGCCGCCTGCTCGATCGCCAGCGGCAGAGACCCCAGCTCGGCCACCAGCTCGTCCGCGCCGTCCAGATCCACTCCTGAACCCTCGGCGGTGGCGATGCGGGTCAGCAACTCCACCGCCTGCCCGGCCGTGAGCACGTCCAGGCGCAGCACCCGAGCTCCGAACCGGTGCCAGCCCTGGCCGAGCCGGCTGGTGACCAGCACCCGGCCCGTGCTGGTGCGGTCCAGCAGCGGGGCGATGTGCGTGGGGTTGGTGACGTTGTCCAGCACCACCAGCCACCCCGGATGGCAGCCCAGCCAGGTCAGCGCCCACTCGGCCAGCTCCTCCAGCTTCATGACCGTTTTGAGTTCGGGCTGCAGCGCGACGGCCAGGGCGGCCAGGCCGGCCTGCACGGCTTCGCCGGTGTCGGCGGTGATCCACCACACCGGATGAAACACCCCGGTCCCGGCCCCAGCCGGAGGGGCGTGGGCGGCGGCGTAGCGGGCCGCCAGGGTGGACTTGCCGACGCCGCCCAGCCCGTGCACCGCGGCCACCACCACCGGATCCGCCGCTCCCAGCGCGGCGTCCAACTGCTCCAGTTCGGTGCCGCGTCCAACGAACAGACGCGCGTGCGCCGGGATGTTGACCAGGCCAGGCGGGGCGTGCACCTGCGCGGGCGGGTGCATCTGAATGGTCCGCTCGTTGATGTATTGGTCGCGGGCCGCTTGGTAGGCCCTGCCGTCGCCGGAGGCAGTGGCCTGCATCCGGACGTCCACAGGCTCTTGGGCGTCGTCGGGCTCGGTCGGCGGGGTGCTCACCGGTCGTCGTTGATGTGCTGGTCGCGGCCGGCCTGATAGACCCGGCCGTGCCCGGACGCGGTGCCCTTGATCTGGGTGTTGGTCGCGCCGTCGCCGGTGGAGACGATGCCGGTGTTGGTGGCCTGGTCACCGATCCGCACCGACCGCTCCCCCGGCGGCTTGTCCGCCGACTCGGCCGAGGATGAGGTGCGGCGGGCCAGCACGGTCCCGTAGACCGCCAGGACCAGGCCGGCGATGCCGACGACGGCGCCGATCACGCCGACGGTGTCGACCCAGTGGAAGCCCTTGACCGCGAAGTACACGATCAGTCCTACGGCTGCGGCCGCGGCGGTGAGTGCGCCGGCCCAGATCAGTACGCGCCCCGTCATGGCCGCCATCATCAACCCGCCCACCCGGCTACGACACGTCATCCGCCACATACGCCCGCAACCGGACACAAGGTCGGTGCCGGGCGGCGCGGCGAGCTCACCGTCTCGTCCCGGCCGGGGGGCCGCAGATCGCATGGCGGCGAGGGTGTGGTCGTCAAGAAACCTTGGCGGCCTCAGTGGATCAATGCATCAACTTGTCCGCAAAGGTCAGAGTAGACCTCGCTGGATGACAGGAAGCCGTGG
>NZ_BAAAMR010000227.1:0-4954 GCF_039529375.1 Actinomadura napierensis | reverse complement strand
GGCCCGCCGGCCGAACCGGAGCAGGCCGCCCCCGCGCGGGAGCCCGAGGAGCGCGGGGCGCCGCCCGAGCCGCGCGCCGGACGGGCCCGGCCGCCGCAGCCGCCGCCCGCGGTCTACGACAAGGTCGCGTCCCGGCAGGGCATGCAGTGGTACTGCGTGATGCGCGGGCTGATGATCTCCGAGGAGTACACCTCGCGGCAGGCCATCGACGCGCTCGGGGCCGGAACCGGCCTCACCGACCTGCTGTGCCGGCTGGTGGCGAGGGCCAGTCGGGGCCGTCTCACCGCAGACCACAGCGACGTCACCCTCGTCATCCGCAAGCCGGAGAACCGGTTCGCCCGGGTCATCTGACGGGGCCGGAGATGCGGGCACCGCCGCGACCGCAGTAATTTGGCGGGAAATCGACCCTTGACCTGCATCGGCCCGGCGCGCGCGCCGGGCGGGATCGGAGACCGCGGTGACCGCCGAAGCCGGCCTTCCCGACACGCTGCGCGACCTGCCCGGCTGGGCCCCGGACGCGGTGGAGCTCGCCGACCTGGAGCTGCTGCTCGCGGGCGTGTACCGGCCGCTGACCGGCTTCCTCGGCTCGTTCGACGCCGCGATGGTGATCGCCGGCGGCCGGCTCGCCGACGGGACGGCGTGGCCGGTGCCGGTCACCCTGTCGGTGCCCAAGGAGCTGACCGCGCACGAGCGGATCGTCCTGCAGGACCCGGAGGGCGTGCCGCTGGCCGTGCTGGAGGTCGCCGAGGCCTGGCAGGACCCGACGTCCCAGGGCTGGCGCCTGGCGGGGCCGCTGCGGGCCCTCCGCTCCCCCGCGCACGGACCGTTCCACTCCCTGCGCCGCCGCCCCGACGAGCTGGACCCCGTGGACGGCCCCGTCCTCGCGGTCGCCGCGCGCGAACCCCTGCACCGCAAGCAGCTCGGCCAGATCCGCCAGGTCGCCGAGCAGCTCGGCGCCGGGGTGCTGGTGCTGCCGCTGCTGAGCGGCGAGCACGACGAGTCGCTCGTCCGGGCGCTGCTGGGCGTCCGCAAGGAGCTGCCGGACGGGACGCGGATCATCCCGGTGCCGCTCCCCTCGCGCGGTGACGACGGGCGCGACCTGCTGCTGCGCGCGCACGTCGCCGCCGCGTACGGCGCCACGCACCTGCTCGCCGAGCAGGAGGTCCAGGACGCCGCGATCCCGGTCGTGGTGCCGGAGCCGTGGGCCTACGACGCGGACGTGGAGATCTGGCGCCCGGTCGCGCGGATCGAGCCCGACCACGTGCAGGCCGAGCTGACCGCCGAGCGGCTCGGCGAGCTGCTGGACGCCGGTGAGCCCGTCCCGGACTGGTTCACCCCGCCGGCCGTCGCCGCGGAGCTGGCGCGGGCCCGGCCGCCCAAGCACTCGCGCGGGATCACGGTGTTCTTCACCGGCCTGTCGGGGTCGGGCAAGTCCACGGTGGCGCGCGGGCTGGCGGACGCGCTGGTCGAGCGCGGCGGCCGGACGGTCACGCTGCTCGACGGGGACGTGGTGCGGCGGATGCTGTCGGCGGGCCTGACGTTCTCCAAGGCCGACCGCGACCTGAACATCCGGCGGATCGGGTTCGTCGCGGCGGAGATCACCCGGCACGGCGGCGTCGCGATCTGCGCGCCGATCGCCCCGTACGCGGCGACCCGCGCGGAGGTGCGGCGGATGGTGGCGGCGGCGGGCGACTTCGTCCTGGTGCACGTCTCGACGCCGCTGGAGGAGTGCGAGCGCCGCGACCGCAAGGGCCTGTACGCCAAGGCGCGGGCCGGGCAGATCCCGGAGTTCACCGGCATCTCCGACCCCTACGAGGTGCCGGACGACGCCGACCTGGCGCTGGACACCTCGGCGATGACGCCGGACGAGGCGGTCGGGCGGGTCCTCGACCTGCTGGTCGCGGGCGGCTGGGTCCGCCCGGAGTAGTCCTCTCTCGCCCCACGAGGCGTAGATCGTCTCTTTAGTCGCGTTTGTTGTGGTGCACCCGGGTTAACAGACCCGGGTACCATCCCGTACCTTGTAGGCAAGTTTTCCTATATAGCTGGTAGGTCATGCTGCTCTAGGGGGGTGAAGGCGCGTGGACTTCGACTGGACCATGGCCCTCGGCTCGTTCCTGGTCGCCATCGTCGTCGGCCTGACGGGGATGGGCGGCGGCGCGCTGATGACCCCGATGCTCGTGACCTTCTTCGGGGTCAGCCCGCTCGCGGCGGTCTCCAGCGACCTGGTGGCCGCCGCGGTGATGAAACCGGTCGGCAGCGCCGTGCACTACCGGCAGGGCACGATCAACATGCGGCTGGTCGGCTGGCTGTGCGCCGGCTCCGTGCCCGCCGCCTTCTGCGGTGTCCTGCTGGCCCGGGCCCTCGGCCACGGCGACGGGGTCGAGAACCTGATCAGCAAGGCGATGGGCGTCGCGCTGCTGATCGCCGCCGGCGGCCTGGTCGTCCGCGGCCTGCTCGCCCGCCGCGACGGCGGCCGCCCCGGCACCGGGGACGGCGAGGCGCCCGAGATCCGGATCCGGCCGCTGCCGACCGTGCTGATCGGGCTCGTCGGCGGCCTGGTCGTCGGCATCACCTCGGTCGGCTCCGGCTCGCTGATCATCGTCGCGCTGCTCGCGCTCTACCCGGCGCTCAAGGCCAACCAGCTGGTCGGCACCGACCTGCTGCAGGCGGTGCCGCTGGTGTTCGCCGCCGCGCTCGGCCACCTGCTGTTCGGCGACTTCCAGATGCAGGTCACCGCCGCGCTGCTGGTGGGCTCGATCCCCGGCGTCTATCTCGGCTCGAAGATCTCCTCGCGCGCCCCCGGCGGCCTCATCCGCCGCGTGCTGGCGCTGGTGCTGGTCGCGTCCTCGCTGAAGATGTTCGGCGTCGGCGCCATCCCGATCGCGTGGACGCTGGTCGTGCTGGCCGCCGGAACCGTCGCATTCTGGCTGGCCGGGCGGCGGCGCGCGGACCGGGCCGGGAACGAGCCGGCGGCGGCCGACGCCCAGCGGCAGGGCCGTACACCCGCCGCCGCGTCGGCCGACGAGTACGTCTCCTGATCAGCCGTTCGGAGCGGACGCCCCGGAGGGCTGAGGGGCCGCCGCCAGCGGCGCTTCCGGCTCCGGCGCCGCCGGGACGCCCCCGCGCGGCGGGTCGCCCTTGCGCAGCATCCGCCACAGCATCACGGCGGAGATGAGGCCGCCGGCGCCCAGGCAGTACGGGGCGATCGCGGCGTGCCCGGGGTCGGCGACCAGCAGGCCGAGCAGCACCGCGAGGCCGGTGAGGCTCTCCACGCCGCGGATCACGAACACCGACCGGGACTGCTTGCGGGCCGTCGCCAGGCTGGCCAGCGGCAGCGTGCAGGAGAAGCAGACCGAGTAGACCGCCCAGCCGCCGAGCGCGACCCGGTCCACCGCGAACGACCCGCCGGTCACCACCGGCCCGAGCCAGCCGACCAGCGCGATCCCGCCGAGGCTCATCACCAGCGCGATCCCCGACATCAGCGCGCAGGCCCGCACCGCCTGCCGGGCGCGCATCGGCCGCCCGTCCCGCTCGGCCTTGGCGAAGTCGCCGAGCAGGAACCAGCCCGCGCCGTTGACGAACGTCAGCGCGGGCGAGAGCAGCAGCCGCGCCGCCTCCACCCCGGCCAGCGCGGCGGTGGACGCGAACCCGGCGATCATCACGCGGGCCAGCAGCAGCGCGGTCGGCCGGATGCCGGCCTGCACCGAGCGCCACCAGGAGAACCCGAGGATCTCGCGGAACGCGGTGCCGCGCAGCGAGGCGAGCGCGTACTCCTTCGCCGGCAGCCGCAGCCGGGCCAGCGCGATCGAGCACAGGCAGCCGAAGCACATCGCGCCGAGCAGCAGTTCCACCGAGGCGTCCATGCCGGTGCCGAGGGCGGCGCCGAGCGCCACCAGCGTCGTCACCAGGTAGCAGGAGTCGTTGATCGTCAGCCGCCAGAACTCCATCCGCGCGGTGAAGATCCGCCGCCCGGTCTCGTTCAGCAGCCAGAGCGCCACCAGCAGCGCGAACAGCGCGATCCCGGCCGGCCCGGCGAGGCCCATCACGGCCGCGACGACGGCGCCGGCGGCCGCGCCCGCCACGACGGTGCCCATGACCGACAGCAGCAGCGCGCCGCGCACCCGCGGCTCGAACCGGTCGAACACCGTCAGGGTGTCGCCGACCCAGCTGGTCTGCACCGAGGTGATCATGACGATGATCGAGAAGAACAGCGCGTAGGCGCCGTAGCCGGACGCGCCGAGCGTGCGGGCGGCCAGCGACTGCACGACCAGGCTGCCGCCCGCGGTGACGAACTGCACGGCGACGGCGCCGCCGGCGGACGCCAGCAGCCGGCCGGCCCGGCCCGCGATCCGCTTGCCGCGGCCTCCGCCGGGCACCGGCTCCGGCGCTTCGCCGGGCAGCAGGCCGTCCGGAAGGGCGGGAAGGTCGACCGCCGTCTCGACCGTGCTCTCAGGGGTGCTCAAGCTCCGTCCCGAAGCCCCCTGCGTCACCTGTCCAGGTCGTAGTGCATCAGGGACGTGTCGCCTTTTCCCTTGCCGGACCCGCTGCCCGGCTCGGGCTTGCCTCCCCTGCCCTTGTCGGACACGGGCTTGTCGGACACCGGCTTGTCGGCGGGCGGCTTGTCCGCGCCGGGCGCCTTGCCGCCGAGCAGGTACAGCGGGTCCTCGGCGGTGCGGGTCGGGTCGCCGCCGTCGGGCCACAGCTCGGCGGCGATGTCGGAGGCGGGCCGCTTGTCGGCCTCGGCGGGCTTGTCGCCGCGGCCCTTGGGCGCCGCCTTGCGCGGCGCCTTCCCGGACGGGGGCTTGGCCGGCGGCGTCTTGGGCGCGCCGGACGCTCCGTTCCCGGTGGGCGCCCCGCTGCCGGCCACCCGCGTGCCGCGCGGGCCGGAGGACGAGCGGGACGACGTCGCCGGCGCCGCGGCCCCGGCCCCGTTGACGCGCGGCGACCGGCCGCG
>NZ_BAAAMR010000226.1:1854-5007 GCF_039529375.1 Actinomadura napierensis | reverse complement strand
TCGTGTGTTCAAGCCACTCGGCCTATTAGTACCGGTCGACTCCACACGTTACCGCGCTTCCATCACCGGCCTATCAACCCAGTCGTCTACTGGGAGCCTTACCCCCACCAAAGATGGGGAGGGAGAACTCATCTCGAGGAAGGCTTCCCGCTTAGATGCTTTCAGCGGTTATCCCGACCGAACGTAGCCAACCAGCCGTGCCCCTGGCGGGACAACTGGCACACCAGAGGTTCGTCCGTCCCGGTCCTCTCGTACTAGGGACAGACCCTCTCAATTCTCCTACGCGCGCAGCGGATAGGGACCGAACTGTCTCGCGACGTTCTAAACCCAGCTCGCGTGCCGCTTTAATGGGCGAACAGCCCAACCCTTGGGACCTACTCCAGCCCCAGGATGCGACGAGCCGACATCGAGGTGCCAAACCATCCCGTCGATATGGACTCTTGGGGAAGATCAGCCTGTTATCCCCGGGGTACCTTTTAGCCGTTGAGCGACACCACTTCCACACGTAGATGCCGGATCACTAGGCCCTGCTTTCGCACCTGCTCGACACGTCCGTCTCACAGTCAAGCTCCCTTGTGCCCTTGCACTCGCCACCTGATTGCCAACCAGGCTGAGGGAACCTTTGGGCGCCTCCGTTACTCTTTAGGAGGCAACCGCCCCAGTTAAACTACCCACCAGGCACTGTCCCCCACCCGGATACACGGGCGCGGGTTAGACGCTCAAAACGACCAGAGTGGTATTTCACCAATGACTCCACCCACACTGGCGTGCGAGCTTCACCGTCTCCCACCTATCCTACACAAACCGTTCCAAACGCCAATGCCAAGCTGTAGTGAAGGTCCCGGGGTCTTTCCGTCCTGCTGCGCGAAACGAGCATCTTTACTCGTACTGCAATTTCACCGGGCCTGTGGTTGAGACAGCGGGGAAGTCGTTACGCCATTCGTGCAGGTCGGAACTTACCCGACAAGGAATTTCGCTACCTTAGGATGGTTATAGTTACCACCGCCGTTTACCGGCGCTTAGATTCTCAGCTTCGACCCCGAAAGATCTAACCGGTCCTCTTAACGTTCCGGCACCGGGCAGGCGTCAGTCCGTATACAGCGTCTTACGACTTCGCACGGACCTGTGTTTTTAGTAAACAGTCGCTTCCCCCTGGCCTCTGCGACCACACCCAGCTCCGGAGGAAAACTCCTTCACCGGGCCTGGTCCCCCTTCTCCCAAAGTTACGGGGGCAATTTGCCGAGTTCCTTAACCACAGTTCACCCGATCGCCTCGGTATTCTCTACCTGACCACCTGAGTCGGTTTGGGGTACGGGCCGCCGGTACACTCGCTAGAGGCTTTTCTCGACAGCATGGGATCACTCACTTCACCTAAAACGGCTCGGCATCACATCTCACCCTCAACGGCGCACGGATTTACCTGCACACCGGGCTACATGCTTACCCCAGGACAACCATCGCCTGGGCTGAGCTACCCTCCTGCGTCACCCCATCACTCACCTACTACCCCATCGGGTCCCACGCTCACCAACCCCCATCCCCCGAAGGGAACGAAAGCGGCTCGGGCGGTTAGCATCAGAGGATTCAGCGTTGGCGCATACCAGCGGGTACGGGAATATCAACCCGTTGTCCATCGACTACGCCTGTCGGCCTCGCCTTAGGTCCCGACTTACCCTGGGCGGATTAGCCTGCCCCAGGAACCCTTGGTCATCCGGCGGGAGAGTTTCTCACTCTCCATTCGCTACTCATGCCTGCATTCTCACTCCCACAGCCTCCACCACTCGATCACTCGGCGGCTTCGCCGGCTGCAGGACGCTCCCCTACCCATCAACACTTACGTGTCAATGCCACGGCTTCGGCGGTGTGCTTGAGCCCCGCTACATTGTCGGCGCGGAATCACTTGACCAGTGAGCTATTACGCACTCTTTCAAGGATGGCTGCTTCTAAGCCAACCTCCTGGTTGTCACAGCAACTCCACATCCTTTCCCACTTAGCACACGCTTAGGGGCCTTAGCCGATGATCTGGGCTGTTTCCCTCTCGACTACGAACCTTATCGCCCGCAGTCTCACTGCCACGCTCTCACTTACCGGCATTCGGAGTTTGGCTGACGTCAGTAACCTGGTAGGGCCCATCAGCCATCCAGTAGCTCTACCTCCGGCAAGAAACACGCGACGCTGCACCTAAATGCATTTCGGGGAGAACCAGCTATCACGGAGTTTGATTGGCCTTTCACCCCTAACCACAGGTCATCCCCCAGGTTTTCAACCCTGGTGGGTTCGGGCCTCCACACCGTCTTACCGGCGCTTCACCCTGCCCATGGCTAGATCACCCCGCTTCGGGTCTACAGCATGCGACTAAAACGCCCTATTCAGACTCGCTTTCGCTACGGCTACCCGCCACCGGTTAACCTCGCCACACACCATAACTCGCAGGCTCATTCTTCAAAAGGCACGCCATCACCAACGACAAGAACAAGTTCTCACCGAGGAGGCTCTGACGGCTTGTAGGCACACGGTTTCAGGTACTATTTCACGACCCCTCACCGGGGCACTTTTCACCATTCCCTCACGGTACTGATCCGCTATCGGTCACCAGGAAGTATTCAGCCTTACCACGTGGTCGTGGCAGATTCACACGGGATTTCACGGGCCCCGTGCTACTCGGGAAAACACCCAGAAGCCACTACAAGTTTCGTCTACCGGACTCTCACCGTCTACGGTCGGCCATCCCATGCCATTCGACTACTCGAGCGGTTTATAACTTCTCGCCGGACTGGTAGATCCAACAGGGCGATCCCACAACCCCGCACACGCAACCCCTACCAGGTATCACACGCGCACGGTTTAGGCTCCTCCGCTTTCGCTCACCACTACTCACGGAATCACTATTGTTTTCTCTTCCTGCGGGTACTGAGATGTTTCACTTCCCCGCGTTCCCACCAACCTGCCTATACATTCAACAGGCGGCGACACCCCATGACGGGTGCCAGGTTTCCCCATTCGGAAATCCCCGGATCAAAGTCTGGTTGCCGACTCCCCGAGGCATATCGCAGGCTCCCACGTCCTTCATCGGCTCCTGATGCCAAGGCATCCACCGTATGCCCTTAAAAACTTGAACACACGAAACGATCAAAACAAATCGCAGAGACGGAA
>NZ_BAAAMR010000225.1:0-5102 GCF_039529375.1 Actinomadura napierensis | reverse complement strand
CCCCCCGTCGGGCAGGCCCGCTCCGCTCGCTGGCGCTCGCTCCGCGTGCCTGCCCGTGGCCTGTGGCTTGGGTTCGGTCTTCCGTTGGGCCGGTCAGCCGGGATCCCGTAGGGCTGGACGCTTCAGGTGATCGGCCTTCCGAGGAAGGCCAGGAGGCGGGTCTGCTCGTCGGCGCCCTGGGGGGCGGGGAGCTGGGGGGCGAGCCGGCCCGCCGTGCGCAGGTCGGCGGCGATCATGTGGGCCGTGGCGAAGGCGTGGTGGACGAGGTCGGGGTCCAGGCGGGACGGCTGGCCGGTGGCGCGGGCCAGGTCCCAGGCGTGCACCAGCGGCTCCAGGATGTAGCCCTCCAGGAAGTCGCCCAGCGGCAGCCGGCCGAGGGCCCCGACCGGGACCGGGCGGCTCAGCCCGTCCGGGGTCAGCGCGGCGGCGGCCTCCTTGCGGGCCGTGCGCCACGCCGCCGGCGCGTCCCCGGCCGCGAACCGCGCCGGGTCGGTGGTGACGTCCGGCTCGGGCTCCCCGGTCGCCAGCGACCGGACCAGGTACTGGCCGCCGATGACGTGGCCGGCGACGTCCCGGGCCGTCCAGCCGGCGCAGGGGGAGGGGGCGTCCCAGCCGTCCTGGGGGACGCCGGCCAGCAGACCTTCGAACAGGTCCAGAGCCCGGTGGTAGCCGCTGAGGTTGTGAGCCATGGTGGTCAGTGACCCGCGATCGGACCGCGCTGTCAAGCGCTATCGCGAAGGTCGTCCGGACGGCGTGCGCGGACCCGGCGGGCGGCGCGGCCACGCCGCCCGCCGGGCGGTCAGGCCGGCGGGGCGCCGCGCTCCCGGAGCATCGCGTTCATCTGCGTGATCTCCGAGAGCTGCCCGCTGACCATCGTCCGGGCGAGCCGCCGGACCTGGTCGCGGCCGGTCCGGTCGAGGACGGCGCGGGCCATGTCCACGCCGCCGCGGTGGTGCGCGGTCATCAGCCGGAGGAACAGCACCTGGGCGTCCTTGCCGGACGCCTTGCGCAGTTCGGCCAGCTGCGCGTCGGTCGCCATCCCGGGCATGGTGGCGCCGGTCGCGGGGGCCGGCATGGCCATCCCCGAGTGGCCGGACATCCAGCGCATCGGGCCGGCCGGGTCGGTCTTGGGCAGGCCCCACTGGTCGAGCCAGGCCGTCATCATGCCGATCTGCGCCGACTGCGTGTTGATGATGTCGTAGGCCAGCAGCCGGACGGCCGGGTCGGACGTGCGGTCCCGGACGATGAACGACATCTCCACGGCCTGCGCGTGGTGGGCGCTCATGTCGCGGGCGAATCCGGCCTCCGGCCCGTCGGCGGCCGGTTCGCCCGACTTCCAGGCCGTCGTGCCGAGCAGCGTCGCTGCGGCGAGCAGCACCAGGGCGGCGATGGCGACCGTGATGCGGCGGCCGCGGGGCCGGGCGCGGTCGTCCGGCAGGGGGCCGGTCACGGGGTGTCCTTGGCGCCGTCGCAGGCGGCGCCCGGCTCGGGGGTCTGGGGTCCCTTGACGAACGCGCGCAGGAACCGGTCGACGCGCGCGTCCCCGGCGTCCTGGAGCTTGAGCTGGTGGCCCCACGCGGTGAGCGCGATCGGCGCGTCCAGCGTCGGGTACGGGCTCAGGAACGTGTAGTCGGTCCGCTCGACCTTGGCCTTGAGGGCGTCCAACTGGGCGGTCGGCAGGCCGGGGCGGTAGGTGATCCAGACGGCGCCGTGCTCCAGGGAGTGGACGGCGTTCTCGTTGCGCAGCGCCTGGTCGTAGACGCGGCCGTCGCAGTTCTGCCAGACGGGGTCGTGGTCGCCGCCCATGGGCGGGTTCCCGTCGTAGCTGACCGTTCCGGAGACGTGGTTGCGGCTCAGGCCGTCCTTCACGACCACGCCCTTGATGGACGAGGCGCCGTCGGCGGACGACGGCCTGGACTGCACGAACGCGTAGCCGATGGCGACGACCGCGACCAGGCCGATGACGGTGAAGAAGGCGATGCCGCCCCACGGGACCTGACGCTGCGTCAGGGCGTTCTTCTTCCGGGCGTTCTTCTTGCGGGCTTGCTGGTTCCGCGCGCTCTTGGACATAGAGCGGTCCTCTCAGGGGTCTCAACGGATGTACGGACGCGACGGCCCGCGCCGGCGCGGACATGCGCGCACGGCGGTGCCGTTGGCCTTACGGCCGGTCCGTCACAGCCGGAGGACCTGGAGGGAGGCCAGGGAAACGGGGGAGAGGACGCCGCCGGGCGGCGGCGCGGGCGCCCGGCCGGAGCGGGCGGGCAGGCGCAGCAGCGCGCGGCGCCCCCCGGTGAGCCCCAGCAGCATGAGCGCGAACAGCACGGCCAGGCAGAGACAGGCGTCCGCGGGAGCCAGCGGAGGAAGCCTCAGCGGCGCGCTGAGAGACGTCCCCGCGGAGCCGTGATGGCCCGGAACTCCATGGGCCGACAGAGCAGGGCCGGGATGGCCATGGGCGCCGTGGTGCATCGCGGCGGCGACCCCGGCGGGCACGCTCATCCCGTTCTCGATGCAGACCCGGTCGGGCGGCGCGTGCCCCAAGCCGTAGCTGAAGACGAGCCCGGCCACGACGAACAGCGCCACGAGCAGACCCGCCTGCCCATGGCGCCGGCGGTGGGCCGTACCGGACACCGTCACGCTCCTGATTGTGCCTTCTCTCGGCACGTGACAACGACGTGGCGAGACGACGGGTTCCCGGCCCGTCTCGGACTCCAGGCGGAGACCGATACCCTCCTGTCGTATCAGGCGAGCCGCGCCGGGCGGCTGGATGATGAACCCCATGCGGCGTTCACGGGGTACGGAGGCGATTCTGCGACGCGACACGACCGGCCGCCGCCCAGTGGTGGCGACCGTGCTGCAGGTCCTGCTGATGGGCGTGGTGATCGGGGCCTACGAGCTGGGCCGCCATTTCGCCGACGGCCGTCCGTCCGATGCGTTCGCGCACGCCCGGTGGCTGTGGGACCTGGAGCGCACGCTGCATCTGCCGGACGAGTCGGCGTTCCAGAAGTGGTCGCTCGGCTGGGACGGCTGGGTGCGCGCCGCGAACGAGTACTACGTCCGGGTGCACTTCCCGGCGATTGTGCTGTTCATGGGATGGATGTGGTTCCGGCACCGGGAGGGCTGGCCGCGCGTCCGGGTCGTGATCGCGGTCACGGCGGCTGCGGCGCTGGCGCTCCACTTCGCCTTCCCGCTGGCACCGCCCCGCATGCTGCCCGGGCACGGCTTCATCGACCTGATGAACGTGTACGGCCCCAGCTCCTACAGCTCCAAGCCGGGGGAGGGCATGGCCAACCAGTTCGCCGCCATGCCGTCGCTGCACGTCGGATGG
The DNA here is from genome assembly GCF_039529375.1 of Actinomadura napierensis. Taxonomy (NCBI): domain Bacteria; kingdom Bacillati; phylum Actinomycetota; class Actinomycetes; order Streptosporangiales; family Thermomonosporaceae; genus Actinomadura; species Actinomadura napierensis. The sequence goes on along the minus strand of NZ_BAAAMR010000225.1, from coordinate 1,777 downwards.
GCGCTGCTGGTCGCCTGGGGCGCCGTCCACTACGGCCGGGGCCGCTGGCGGTTCATCATGATCGCCCATCCCATCCTCACGTTCCTCATCGTGGTCGTCACCGCGAACCACTACTGGACGGACGGGATCGTCGGCTGCACCATCGTCGTCGTCACGCTGTGGGCCACGTCCAGGGTTCCGGCGCTGTCGGACCGGAAAACCGAGCGGACGGGAATGTCGCTGCGGCGAGATAGTGTCGGAGCGTGACCAGCAGGGCGGAACCGGACCAGCCGGACGGGCTTTTCGACGATCCGGCCGCCGGCACCGCGAGCCCGTCGCGAGGCCGTGACGGCGGCTCGCCCGCGGCGCCCATGACGGCGGCGGAGGCGGGCCGGCAGCCGCTCGCGGTGCGGATGCGGCCCCGCGCGCTGGACGAGGTCGTCGGCCAGGGCCACCTGCTCGGCCCCGGCACCCCGATCCGGCAGCTCGTCGACCGCGACGTGCCGATGTCGCTGGTGCTGTGGGGCCCGCCCGGCACGGGCAAGACCACCCTCGCCACGGTCGTCAGCCACGTCACCTCGCGCCGGTTCGTGGAGATCTCCGCGGTCAGCGACGGCGTCAAGCGGGTCCGCGCCGAGATCGACCTGGCCCGCCGCGAGCTCGGCATGGCCGGGCGGCAGACCGTGCTGTTCGTCGACGAGGTGCACCGCTTCAACAAGGCCCAGCAGGACGCGCTGCTCCCGGCCGTGGAGAACCGCTGGGTGTCGTTCATCGGCGCCACCACCGAGAACCCGTTCTTCTCCGTGATCAGCCCGCTGCTGTCGCGGTCGCTGCTGCTCACCCTCGAACCGCTCGGCGAGGACGAGCTGCGCGAGGTGATCCGCCGCGCCCTCGCCGACGAGCGCGGCCTGGACGGCGCCGTCGGCCTCGACCCCGCCGCCGAGGACCACCTCGTCCGGCTCGCGGGCGGCGACGCCCGCCGCGCCCTCACCTACCTGGAGGCCGCCTCCCTCGTCGTGGACGACGGCGCGGTGATCGACGCGGACGTGCTGGAGAAGGCCGTCGACCGGGCCGCCGTCCGCTACGACCGCGAGGGCGACCAGCACTACGACGTCATCAGCGCGTTCATCAAGAGCATCCGCGGCAGCGACGTCGACGCGGCGCTGCACTACCTCGCCCGCATGATCGAGGCCGGCGAGGACCCGCGGTTCATCGCGCGGCGCCTGATCGTCCACGCCAGCGAGGACGTCGGCATGGCCGACCCGACCGCGCTGCAGACCGCGGTCGCGGCGGCGCAGGCGGTGGAGTTCGTCGGGCTGCCCGAGGCGCGGATCAACCTCGCGCAGGCGGTGATCCACCTGTCGCTGGCGCCCAAGTCCAACGCCGTGATCATGGCGGTGGACGGGGCGCTCGGCGACGTCCGCAAGGGCCTGGCCGGACCCGTCCCCGGACATTTGCGGGACGCGCACTACAAGGGCGCCGCGAAGATCGGCCACGGGCAGGGCTACAAGTACGCCCACGACCATCCCGGCGGCGTCGTCCGGCAGCAGTACGCGCCCGACTCGGTCGACGGCCGCGAGTACTACCGGCCGACCCGGCACGGCGCCGAGTCCCGCTTCACCGAGGTCCTCGCCCGGATCCGCTCGGTGCTGCGCGGCGCCCCCGACCGGTGAGCCCGGCCGATGAAGATCGATCTTCCGGTGCCGTGCTCCGGGCATCGGCGGCGCGGGCCCGCTACTCTGCCGGGAACGGCCCCGGGCGCGGTCCCGGCGCGCCGGCCGCCCGGCCGGCGCCCGCC
>NZ_BAAAMR010000224.1:0-5280 GCF_039529375.1 Actinomadura napierensis | reverse complement strand
CCGCTCCCCGCCCCCCTCGCCGGCATGTCCGCTGCGCGTCACGGGCGGCCGCTCCCGTTCCGGGCGCCGCCGTTCGCCGCACCGTTCCCGTGCGCCGAGCCGTTGCCGCCGGCCCCGCCGTTGCCGTGCGCCGAGCCGCCGGAGCCGCCGCCGGTCGCGGCGGGCGGCTGGGGGACGCCGTCGCCGGGCACCACGGTGCCGGGCACGCCGACCACGGCCGCCGCGCCTGCGGACGCGGCCGCCGCCTGCGGGACCGGGCGCAGCTTGCTTCCGCTGGTCCGGCCGGTGCCGGGGAAGTAGAACCGCGGCGTGCTGTTCGGGACCATGCCGAGCGCCTCGGCCTTCTTCGACAGGTTCTGCGGCGAGCTCTCCTCCTCGTTGTCCGCCGCCTGCGACTGACTCTCCTGCTCGAGCTCCTTGTTCTGCTGCTCGAGCTTGCTCAGCGTGAAGGCGTCCTTCGCCAGGACGGTGTTGAGCAGCAGCAGGCTGACCAGGGCACCGCCGAGCAGCGCGATGATGAGCAGCACGAACGGGGCGCGCGGCGGCCCGGCGGCGGCCCGCCGGGGCGCGCGCCGCGCCTCGACGGCCACCGCTTGCGCGTTCTTGCGCGGCCCGGTCCTGGACGGGGCCGCCGGAGCCGGCGCGCTCTTCACCGCACCCTTGGCCGGGCTCTTGGCCGGGCTCTTCGCCGGCCTGCTCTTGGGCGGGGCTCCCCTGGACGGGCTCGCCCTGCGCGGCGGCGCGGCGGCCGTTCCCGTGACGCCGCCGTCGGACGGGCGGTCCGGGTCGCGCCGCTTCCGCGGTGCGGCCTTCTTCTCCGCGTCCTTCGGTGCGGCCTTCTTCGGTGCGTTCCTGGCGGGCGCGGTGGCCGGCGGGCGTCGGCTCGTCGTCGTCATGTCGCCTCCCGGACCCGCTCGGCGGCGCGCAACCGCACCGACCCGGCCCTTGGGTTGGTCGTGGTCTCCTCGTCGGACGGCACCTCGGCCCCGCGCGTCAGGAGCCGGAACCTCGGCTCGTGCTCGGGCAGCGGGACGGGCAGCTCCGGCGGGGTGGTGTCGGCCGCCTGCGCGCCGAGGACCCGCTTGGTGATGCGGTCCTCCAGCGAGTGGTAGCTGAGGACGGCGACCCGGCCGCCGACCGGGAGCGCGTCCAGGGCGGCGGGCAGCGCCCGCCGCCAGATGTCCAGCTCGCCGTTCACCTCGATGCGCAGCGCCTGGAACGTCCGTTTGGCCGGGTTGCCGCCGGTGCGGCGGGTCGCGGCCGGGATGGAGGTGCGGACCAGGTCCGCGAGCCGCCTGGTGGAGTCGAGCGGGGCGCGCTCGCGCTCGCGGACGATCGCCGCGGCGACGCGCTGGGCGAACCGCTCCTCGCCGTACTCGCGCAGGATGCGGGCGAGCTCGGCGGGCGGGTAGCCGTTGACGACCTCCGCCGCGGTGAGGGTCTGGGTGCGGTCCATCCGCATGTCGAGGGGGGCGTCGTAGGAGTAGGCGAAGCCGCGGTCGGCCTCGTCGAGCTGCGGGGAGGAGACGCCGAGGTCGAACAGCACAGCGTCCACGGACCGGACGCGGAGCCGGGCGAGGACGGCGGGGATCTCGTCGTAGACGGCGTGCTCGAGCGTGACGCGGTCGCCGAACGCGGCGAGCCGGCGGGCGGAGCGCTCCAGCGCGGTGGTATCGCGGTCGAGCCCGATGAGCCGCAGGTCGGAGTGGGCCCGGAGCATGGCCTCGGCGTGGCCGCCCATGCCGAGCGTGGCGTCGAGGTAGAGGGGTGCGCGCCCGGCGTCGCGGGCGGCGTCCACGGCGGGGGCGAGGAGTTCCAGAACGCGACCGAGCATGACCGGTACGTGACCGGCCCCGGTCGCGTGGTCTCCCACGTCCATGGTTCACCCCCCTGGTACTGCCACCTCGCTCGCGGACTGTGTGGCATCGCCGGTCCGGACCTTGCCCGCCCCCGGCGGCGGCCTCGCCCGGCCAGGTCCCCATCCGCTGCCCTAGGGAAGATCACCGCGTTGCCGCGGGGGGTCGCCGTCTGGCGCCGGGGAAGCTGCGCCAGCTGGCTCGGAGAGCGGCTGGAGACCTGGCCGAACGTGGGCCGGTGCCGGTCAACGGACCGACGGGTCGTGCCTCAGAGGATCCCTGGCAACACCTCCTCCGAGACGTCGGAGAACGCCTGCTCCTCCTGCTCGAGGTAGGACTCCCAGGCCTGCGCGTCCCAGATCTCCAGACGCGTGTTGGCGCCGATGACCGCGCAGTCGCGGGTGAGCCCCGCGTACGTGCGCAGCGGCGGCGGGATCGTGACGCGGCCCTGCTTGTCGGGGACCTCGTCGGAGGCGCTGGCGAAGAAGACCCGGCTGTAGGCGCGGACCGCCTTCTCGGTGACCGGCGCGGCACGCAGAGCCTCGGTGATGCGCTGGAACTCCGCCATGGGGAAGACGTACAGGCAGCGTTCCTGGCCCTTCGTGATCACCAATCCCCCCGACAGCTCCTCGCGGTACTTCGCCGGCAGGAACAGTCGTCCCTTGTCGTCGAGACGCGGCGAATGGGTGCCGAGGAACACCGGCCCCACCTCCCGCGCCGCATGAGGCGCTACTGCTCCCCACGGCGCCCCACTCTACTCCACTCTTCCCCACCGTCAACAAGGAAAACGTCTCTCACGCGCGAAGATCGTCAAGAAAACCGCAGGTCAGACGGGGTGGAGCGGAGTGGGGGGCGGCGGGCGCCCCTGCGCGCCTCCCGCCACGCTCCCCCGCGCGGGCCCGTTCCGCGGCGCCCGCCGGGGTTCCCGCACGGGACCCCCGGGACGGGAGGGGAGCGGCGGGTGGGGCGAAGTGGTGGGTGCCGCGGGGCTGTGGCGGCGATCCCCGTGGAGCACAATGGGCTCGCGTTCCACATGAACATCGCGGCAGGCCCTCCGACGACGTACTGTCGGTTGGGCGGGCGCGCAGAGCGCCGCACCGGTCGCGAGGAGACGGGCCCCCGCTCCCGGGGGGCGGGCTCCGTCAGGGGCCTTCGAGGAGCACCGCGCGGCCGGACGGCTGAGGAGGGTTTGGTGGCAGTAGGCACGCACGGCGAGTCGTTCATGGAGACCGACCCACCGGCATCGCGCTCCGCCCGGCCCGGCGGCGCGGGCGGCGGCCTGGAGGACGGGGCGGCGAACGGCGCGGCGGCGCGCGAGGGGTCCGCCCGCGACCTGGCCGGGCTCGCGCGGGTGGCGGGCAGGATCCGGGACGCCGTCGAGTCGGTGATCGAGGGCAAGCCGAAGGCGGTGCGGCTGGCGCTGACCGTGCTGCTCGCCGAGGGGCACCTGCTGATCGAGGACGTCCCCGGGGTCGGCAAGACGATGCTGGCCAAGGCGCTCGCGCGCTCGGTCGACTGCTCGGTGCGCCGGGTGCAGTTCACCCCGGACCTGCTGCCGAGCGACATCACCGGGGTGAGCGCCTACAACCAGGAGCTGCGCGAGTTCGAGTTCAAGCCGGGGCCGGTGTTCGCCAACATCGTGGTCGGCGACGAGATCAACCGCGCGTCGCCGAAGACGCAGTCGGCGCTGCTGGAGTGCATGGAGGAGCGCCAGGTCACGGTGGACGGCACCACCTACGCGCTGGAGCCGCCGTTCATGGTGATCTCCACGCAGAACCCGGTCGAGATGGAGGGCACCTACCCGCTGCCGGAGGCGCAGCGCGACCGGTTCACCGCGCGGATCTCGATGGGGTACCCCGACCCGGCGTCCGAGCTGGAGATGCTGGACGCGCACGGCGGGTCGTCGCCCCTGGACCGGCTCACCCCGGTCGCGCACGCCTCCGACGTCCGCGACCTGATCGAGGTGGTGCGCCGCCAGCACGTCGCGGCGTCGGTGCGGCAGTACGCGATCGACCTGGTCACCGCGACCCGCAAGCACCCGGAGCTGCGGCTCGGCGCCTCCCCCCGCGCCACGCTGCACCTGGTGCGGGCGGCGCGCGCGTACGCGGCGCTGGACGAGCGCGACTACGTGCTGCCCGACGACGTCCAGGAGCTCGCCGTCCCCGTCCTGGCCCACCGGCTGCTGCCGACCGCGGAGGCGCAGGTCGAGCGGCGCCGGCCCGAGCAGGTGGTCGCCGACCTGGTGCGGCGGCTCCCGGTGCCCTCCCCCGGGAAGTGACCGGTTGAGAAGGGCGCTGGCCGGCCTCACCACGCGCGGGCGGTCGTTCGTGGCCGCCGGCGCGACCGCGATCGTGTGCGCGTTCGTGCTCGGCGAGCGCGACCTGCTGCGCGCCGGGGTGCTGGTGCTGGTGCTGCCGCTGCTGTCCACGCTGGCGGTGTCGCGGACCCGCTACCGGCTGGCGTGCGCGCGGCGGCTGGAGCCGCCCCGGCTGCCGGTCGGCCACGAGACGCGCGTCGACCTGCGGCTGGAGAACGTGTCGCGGCTGCCGAGCGGGCTGCTGCTGGTGGAGGACCGGGTGCCGTACGCGCTCGGCGGGCGGGCCCGGTTCGTGCTGGACCGGATCGAGTCGCAGGGGTCGCGCGAGCTCGGCTACCGGATCCGCTCCGACGTGCGGGGCCGGTTCCGGGTGGGGCCGCTGACGGTCCGGCTGGCCGACCCGTTCGGGATGGTGGAGCTGGTCCGCTCGTTCAGCATGTCCGACACCCTGACGGTCACCCCGGCGATCGTGCCGCTGCCGGCGACCCGGCTGACCGGCGCGTGGGGCGGGGGCGGCGAGAGCCTGGCGCGCGCGATGTCGGCGGCGGGCGAGGACGACGTGGCGCCGCGCGAGTACCGGCACGGCGACGACCTCCGCCGCGTGCACTGGCGGTCCACCGCGCGGCACGGCGAGCTGATGGTGCGCCGCGAGGAGCAGCACTTCCAGAGCAGCGGGACGCTCCTGCTCGACACGCGCCGCCGCGCGCACTGGGGCGACGGGCCGGGCGGCTCGTTCGAGCAGGCGGTGTCGGTGGCCGCGTCGATCGGCGTGCACCTCGGCCGGACGGGGATGAACCTGCGGTTCGTCACCGACGGGGGTGAGGCGCTGTCGTCCGCGGCGTCCTTCGACGGGGCCTTCGAGGGGCTGCTGCTGGAGGCGCTGGCGGTGGCGCGCAGGTCCAAGGCGACGTCGCTGACGCCCGGCCTGGCCGCGCTGGGCGGCGCGGCCGGGACGGGCCGAGAGGGCGACGGGCTGGTCGCGGCGGTGTTCGGGGCGCTGACCGCCGAGGAGGCGCACCGGGTGGCGGCGGCGCGGCGCGTCGCGGGCACCCGGCTCGCGGTGCTGGTCGATGCCGGTCCCGGCGACCGGGCGGACGGCACCGGCGG
>NZ_BAAAMR010000223.1:0-5324 GCF_039529375.1 Actinomadura napierensis | reverse complement strand
CGGCCGCGGACCGCGCGGCCTGCTCGCGGCGTTCGGCGGCGAGCCGGGCGGCCTCGGCCTGGGTGGCGGCGGCGCGGGCCCGCGCGCTCTCGGCTTCCAGTTCGGTGTTGCGGGCCAGCACGCTCTCGCGCAGCGCGGCCAGCTCGGCGGCGAACGCCTGATCGCGGTCGGCGGCGGCGCGCAGCAGCCGGACGTGGGCGCGGCGGTCGGCCTCCTCCCGGTCGGCCCAGGCCAGCAGCGCCGCCAGGGGCTGCTCGACGGCGGCACCGACGGCCGACTCGCGGGCGCGCCGGGCGGCCTCCTTGCAGTCCTGCCCGCCCGGTCCCTCGCCGCCGCGGTGGTACTCGCGGCGGCGGCCGGTGCCGGCGGGCGCGGGCAGCGGCCCCCGGCAGTGCCTGCACCGCCCGTGCGGCGCGTCATCCTCCCCCGTGTCCTCGCTCGTGTCCTCCCCCGCGGCTGGCGGGGCGGCGGGCCCGGGCGCACCGCTGACCGTGACACCGGCCTCGACACCGGCCCCGGAAGTGGTCTCGGGAGCGCTGCCGGTAGCGGTGGCGGGCGGCTCACCGCGCTCAGCGGCGGCGGGGCGGGCGCGGGACGGGGTGGGTTCGGCCTGACCAGTCACCTGTGCATCATCACGGTTCCGTGGGCCCTTGTCCACGAAACCACGATTGACTTTCGTGGTTACATGAAACCCGTTTCCTCGTGCTGATCTGGACGGGGTTAAGGGAGACTTAACCCCTTCCAGCGTGGCCGGATCACGGCTACGGTGAGCGCGTACAGCCCCGTCACCCCCCCCGCCATGCCCCCGGAGAGGAGGACCGGACCATGAACCAGAACACCGGGACGGGCGACGCCGACCGGTCACTGCTCGACCAACTGAAGGGGCTGCGGCCGCCCGCTGGACAGCGCCACCGCGCCGCGCAGTACGCCAGGTGCACGCACGCGCTCGGGGGCATCCCGGTCACCGAGGTCACCGACGGCGCGGAGGGCGTCTTTGATCAAGCTCTCACCAACGGGCTGGCCGCGATCGTCGCGCACGACTGGCCGGGTGAGGAGACCACCGGCACGGGACGGGTCTTGCCGGCCGCCGGACTGCTGACGGTGATCGAGCGGCATGGTGAGACGGCCTCCGACGGCATCGTCCGCGTGCCCGACGACCCGGCAGGCCGATGTACGGCCCGCCTTCCTTCGACGGCGCGCCGTCCCGCCACTTCACCGAGGTCGCGGTGCGCACGCTGAGCAATGCGATCGGGGCCACCCAGGCGATCCGGCACGCCCGCGACGTCGGCGAGGAGACCGCCGCGTCGCTGACCGAGGAGCACCTGGCTGCGCTAGCCGCACTCGACCGGCACCCGGCGCTGCGGACGCTGACCCAAGAGCGGATCGACCGGTACGAGCAGAGCGTGGCCGACGCCGACGCCATCGAGCGCGAACGCGCCGAGCGCTTCCTGGAGGCCCTCGGCGAGCCCGAACGCGCCCGGCGAGCGCGGCGTGACTACGTCGCGGAGTACCGGTGGGTCAGCAAGGACGACTCCTGCGAGGTGGAGGACTGCCCGGTGTGCGGCTGCACCGCCCTGGTCACGCCCGAGCGCGAGCGCATCCTGGACGAGGTGGGCGTCGGGCACTGCTTCGTATGCAGCTACGAGCGCACCGCGCGGGTGGCGCAGGACCAGCGCAGACGCTGTAGTTCCAGCGGGCGGTGGAGCGCCCGGACTGATCGGCCGGCCGGGAGGACGTCGGCACCGCGGGTCGACCTGCTCCGGCGGGGGGCCGGCCGGTCGCATCGCACGACATGATCGAGAGACAATCAAGCGCATGATCTTTCTGGGGAAGTCCAAGCCGACCGGGGCTCGCCGGCACCCGCTTTCTGGTGGCGCCACTGGCCGCCTCCCGCTGCTCGGCGCGGCGCCCGCGGCAACTCCCGGCGCTCCCGGTCGGCAGGGGGCGTGAGCATGCGGGTGGCCTTCCTGGACGACAGTGAGCAGCAGCAGCCGCGACGGCGCGGCCTCGGGGCGCTGCGTGCGATGGCCGCGGTGATCTTCCCGGCCGATCAGCTCGCACCGTTCGACGTGACCTTCACGGCGCTGCGCAGCAAGTTGGGCATCCCGCCCAGCGAGGAAATCAAGTGGAAGCCGCCCAAGGGCAGCTTCCTGGCCGGTGCCGGCGGTGACCTCGTCACCCAGCTACGCGAGGGCATGCTCGCGGCGGCCCGCGACCATGACGCCCGCACCGTCACCGTGATCATCGACCACGGCGCCGTCTACAAGAGCAAGTCCCGGTCCGAGGTCAGCAAGATCGCGCTGAAGTGGCTGTACGAGCGGGTCTCCATGCACCTGGTCGACCACGACGACATCGGCATGGCGATCGCCGACCGGCCCGGCGGCGGCCGCAGCGAGGAGACCAGCTGGCTGACCGAAGCGCTGCAGCTGACCAGCGACGGTACCGAGTACGTCGACCCCGGCCGGGTGGTGCTGCCCATCGTCACCGCCGACTCCCGGCACGTGCCGCACCTGCAGCTGGCCGACCTGATCGCCGCCACCACCACCGGCGCCATCGCCGGCCACCCGCACGCGCTGGCGCTGGGCCCCCGGCTCGCCGAGCTGATGCACCGGCACTCCCTCGGCGCCGTCAACGGCGCCGGACTCAAGCTCTTCCCCGACCGCTACCTCAACCTGCTCTATCACTGCTTCGGTGAGACCGAGGCCTCACTGCCGAGTGCCAACGCCGGCCGCTATCTGCCGATCCCCGATCTGCCGTACGCCGACGACGACGGGCTCCCCCGCGCGTCATGACCGAACCCGACAGCGACAGCAGTCCCCCACCGGGTTCTCTCCCCGCGCTCGCGACCGGAGCCGTGCCGCCGCCCCGGCGTGAGCCCGTGGTGACCGGCACGCCCATCTCGTCACCGGCGCCTCCGCCGTCGGCCGACCGGGCACTGTCGCCGGACGCCGCCGCGCGCGTCGCGGCCGGGCTGGCGGCCAACACCACCCGCGCCTACACCCGGCACTGGACCACCTTCACCCGCTGGTGCGAGCTGACCGGCCGCACCCCGCTACCGGTCACCCGGGAGACCCTCGCCGAGTACGTGCACCACCTGACCGGCACCACCACCCAGTACGGCCGCCCGCCGGCGCCGACCACCATCGACACGATGCTCAGCTGCGTGCAGTCGGCGCACAAGCTCGCCGGGCTGGACTGCGACGCCCGGCTGGCCCGGATGGCGCTGCGCGCCTACCGCCAGGAGCGCGCCAAGCATCCCGACCCCAAGCTGCGCTATAAGCGGCGGCGGGCGCCGGAAATCGACGTCGCCGCGCTGCGCGCCATGATCGAGGCGATCGCCGCGGCGGTGCAGGCGGGCGAGTTGGACCCGGTGCGCGCCGAACGCGACCAGCTGGTGCTGGTGCTGGGCTTTGCGATGATGGGCCGCCGCTCTGAGGTCGCCGCGCTGGACATCGAGGACCTGGACTTCAGTGAGCGCGGCCTGACCATCACCATCCGCTACTCCAAGACCGACCAGGACGCCGCCGGTACCGAGGTGCGCCTGAAACCCGGCCACCGCGCCGCCACCTGCCCGGTCCGGCTCACCCAAAGCTGGCTGACCACCCTCGCCGAACACGGCATCACCGGCGGGCCGCTGCTACGCGGCATCGACAGGCACGGCACCCTGGCCGGGACCGGCGCCTTCGCCGGGCGCGGCACCGGCCGCATCGATGACGAGACCCTCAACACCATCGTCCGGGACGCTGCGATCCGCGCCGACCTCGACGACGCCGCGGCCTACACCTTCCACGGGCTGCGCGCCGGCGGCGCCACCAGCGCCGCCGAATCCGGCGCCGCCCCCTCCACCATCCAAGAACACGGCCGCTGGAGCAGCCTGTCGATGGTGTTCGTCTACTGGCGGCGCGGCACCGCCTGGACTAACGGCGCCCTGGACGGCGTGGGGCTCTAGATGTAGTGACCACGAACGTTGTTGACGGCCGAGGGTGGTTGATCAAGAGGAAGACCTCCGGTGTGGTGGAGGTGTCGAATCTGCACCGCACGGAGGTCTTCGTGGTCCACCGTAACGCCCGGCTGACCGTTCACGGGCGCCGTCTGCTGATCGAGCGAGTCGGTTCCGGCCGCCCGGTCGCGCACGTCGCTGCCGAGATGGGCGTCTCCCGCACCACCGCGCACAAATGGGTGGCCCGCTGGCGCGCCGAGGGCGAGGCCGGACTACACGACCGTCCCAGCCGGCCCCGCAGCACACCGCACCGCACCCCGGCCCACCTGGAGGAAAAGGTGTGCGCGCTGCGACGCAACCGCAAGCTCGGCCCGGCCCGCATCGGGCCGATCCTGGGCATGGCACCCTCGACCGTCCACCGCGTGCTAACCCGGCACCGCCTCAACCAGCTGGCGTGGCTGGACCGACCCACCGGCACCATCATTCGCCGCTACGAACGCCACCAGCCCGGCGAACTGCTGCACGTGGACGTCAAGAAACTCGGCCGCATCCCCGACGGCGGCGGCCACAAAGTCCTGGGCCGCCGCGCCGGGCGAGCCACCCGCAGCAACATGGGCTTTGACTACATCCACTCAGCGGTCGACGACCACACCCGCATCGCCTACAGCGAGATCCACCCCGACGAAAAGGCCGCCACCTGCGCCGACTTCCTGCGCCGGGCGGCGGCCTTCTTCACCGAGCCGGGCATCACCCGCATCGAACGGGTGCTGACCGACAACGCCTGGACCTACCGCAAGTCCACCGCCTGGCAGCAAGCACTGGACGAGCTGGGCGCCGCCGGCCGCCTGACCCGCGCCTACCGGCCACAGACCAACGGAAAGGTCGAACGGTTCAACCGCACCCTGGCAGATGAATGGGCCTACGCCCGGCCCTACACCAGCAACACCGACCGCACCGCGGCCCTGGCAGACTTCCTGCACACCTACAACCACCACCGAGGCCACACCGCACTCGGAGGCCAGCCACCCATCAGCCGCGTCAACAACGCTGAAGGTCACTACATCTAGAGCCGTGAGTCCCCGCACGGATGCAGCATCCAGGTTGATGGGTGAGCTCGGCGAGTCCGCGGTGGCGCTGGTGGGATCGAAGATCCGAGCACGAGCCCGTGCTCGGTCAGTCGCATGTGATCAAGTGGGCGGCATGAGGTGGAGCTGGTAGACCTCGCCGTCCACGATGATGACCTTGTCGGAGTCATCGGCGGCGAACCGGCACTCGTACACACTCCGATCACTGCGCCACAGCGCCAGCTCTCGTCCGTTCACCCGCTGCCCGCGCTCGCCGCGCTGGCGCTGTCCGGGCTGACCGTACCCGCCGCCGCGGCGGC
>NZ_BAAAMR010000222.1:0-5519 GCF_039529375.1 Actinomadura napierensis | reverse complement strand
GGGCGGCGTGCAGTTCCCCGCCATCGGCGAACTGCCCTACCTGCTCACCCTCCCCGGCCACGGCTTCTACTGGTTCCAGCTCACGCCCCCGGACGAGGCGCCCGCCGACCCGCCCGCCGGTCCCGCGGCCGACGTCGCCGGAACCGTGAGCGACACCGCCGCCGGCACCGCGCCGGACACGGGCGGCGAACCGGGAACCGGCGTGGAGAGGGACGGCTGACGGTGCTGCCACCCGAGCACGTCCTCACGCGGGATCTCGCGGACTGGCTGCCCCGGCAGCGCTGGTTCGGCGGCAAGGACGCCCCGATCGAGGAGCTGTCGATCGGCATCGCCACGGAACTCCTGGCGGGCGACCCGGGGCTGCATCACCTGGTCCTCGACGTCCGCCAGAACGGCGCGTCCGACCGGTACCAGGTCCTGCTCGGCGTCCGCCGCGACCTGCCGGACCGGCTCAGGTACGCGCGGATCGGCGCGCCGCCGGACGGCGGCGCGAAGGAGCAGGTCTACGACGCCGCGCACGACCCGGACCTGACCCGCACGCTGCTGGAGGACCTGGCCGCCGGCGCGTCGGTCGGCCCGCTGCGCTTCCGGCACGTCCCCGGGGCCCGCATCCGGACGGATCTGACGAGCCTGCCCATCACGGCCGAGCAGAGCAACACCTCGCTGCTGTTCGGCGACGACTACATCTGCAAGCTGTTCCGCCGGCTCAGCGACGGCATCAACCTCGACCTGGAGGTCAACCTGGCGCTGACGCGGGCCGGCTGCGAGCACGTCCCGGCCGTCCACGGCTGGATCGAACTGGAGGAGGCGGACGGCGCCGGCGGGGAGCCGGTCACGCTCGGCCTGCTGTCGGACTACCTGCGCACCGGCGCCGACGGCTGGAGCCTGGCGATCGCGAGCGTCCGCGACTGGTTCGCGCACACGACGCAGCCCGAAGAGGACGAATGGGCGGAACTGGACGCCAGCGCAGCCGGCGGCGACTTCGCCGCCGAGGCCGAGCGGCTCGGCGCCGCGACCGCGCAGGTGCACCGGGCGCTCGCCGACGCGTTCGGGGTGACGGTCGTCCCCGCCGACGAGATCCGGGCGATGGCCGCGCGGATGAACGCGGAACTGACCCGGACGTGCCGGGACGTGCCCGGCCTCGCGCCGCACGCCAAGGCGCTCACCGGCGCCTACATCGACCTGGCCGCGCAGGCCGGGCCGCTGGCGGTGCAGCGCGTGCACGGCGACTACCACCTCGGCCAGGTGCTGCGCTCGGAGTCGGGCTGGACGCTGCTGGACTTCGAGGGCGAGCCCGCCCGCACGCAGCGCGAGCGCCGCGCCCTGTCGCACCCGCTGCGGGACGTCGCCGGGATGCTCCGCTCGTTCGAGTACGCGGCGCGGTTCCTCATCACCAGATCCGGGACGGTTCCGCTGGAGTCGGGCGGCCATCTGGAGACGCGGGCGCACGCGTGGGCGGCGCGCAACCGGGCCGCGTTCTGCCGCGGCTACGCGGCGGCGGGCGGCGCGGACCCGGCCGCGCACGCGGTGCTGCTGCGCGCGTTCGAATTCGAGAAGGCGGTCTACGAGGTGCGCTACGAGGCGCGGAACCGGCCGGCCTGGCTGCCGGTGCCGCTGAAATCGCTGGCGCATCTGACCGCTTGATCAAAGAGCACCGAACAGCGGCCTCAATTCCGCTCCATGATCATGCAAAATCGGCCGGTTCTCCCCCATTCAAGCACGATCACCGGGTACCCGAACTGTCGGCGGGATGATCAACCGACGAGGGAAAACGGAGAGCTCGAGAATGTGCATCGCACACCACTCGCATCGGGACGGCACCGATCGCCGACCACGCACCGTCCGGTCCGCAAGCCATACCGGGCGGCCCGTCCGAAAACATCGGGCGATCGCCATCGCCGTCACCGCGACCGCCGCCGGATTCGCCCTGGCGGTCCCGATGGGGGCACCGGCACAGGCGGCGCTCAACCCGACCGTGCTGAAGCGGCTCAACCTCGACGCCGCGACGCTGAGCAAGGTCAAGGCCTATGACCGGTACCGCACCAGGGTCGCCGAGCAGCGCACCGACGCCAAGCACGCGCTGGCGTTCGCGCGCAAGCAGATCGGCAAGCCGTACCGGTGGGGCGCGACGGGCCCGTCCAGCTACGACTGCTCGGGGCTGGCCATGGCCGCCTGGCGCAGGGCCGGCGTGAAGCTCCCGCGCGTCACCTATTCGCAGTACCGGGTGGTCCCGCGGAAGGTGGGCCTGGGCGACCTCAAGCCCGGCGACCTGGTCTTCTTCCACGGCCGAAGTCACGTCGGCATCTACGTCGGCCGCGGCCGATTCCTGCACGCGCCGCACACCGGCGCGCGGGTGCGGGTCGACAGGCTGGGCGGTACCCGAAAACGGCAGTTCGCCGGCGCGGTACGGCCCGGGGCGCCGGCGAGGCGGACGTTCTCTCCGTCCATCCGCGAACTCGTCGACAAAATAGACAAAATGGCCGCACAGGATCGCGAGACGCAGCGAAAGCCGCCAGATAAGCAGCGGACCCCCCACCTTCCGCCACCCAACGACATACCGGCCGGACACCCGGCGAAAGCCCCCGCGCGCACCCCCGCACATTCCGCGGCCCAGGCACCGCGAAGCGACCACACGTCGATCCATAAGAAGCCTGCCGGACCGGACAGGGATCCGGCCCCGCGGCCGAGGCACGTGAAGCCCGCCGCGAAGCACCCGCACCACACGGACGCACCGCACGGAAGCGCCGGCAAGAACTCCCGGAACGACGCCGACTGGCAGTCCTGGACACCGTTCGGGCACACCGGGACCATGAAGGCGCCCGGCCACATCCCCGGCTGATCCAGCCGAACCACGTCACGTCACCAGCGGCACCCGCCCGCGCCGTCACCGACGCCATCGTGACGCCGCCCGCACGCCGCCATGGACGTCCGGACGTCCATGGCGGCACGCCGTTCGCTCCGCGGCTTGACCTGGAGCACACTCCAGCTGCTTGGCTGGATCACCATGGAGTACACGCAGCTCGGCCGCACCGGCCTGAAGGTCAGCCGCCTCGTCCTCGGCACGATGAACTTCGGCCCGTTCACCGAGGAGGCCGACGGCCACGCCATCATGGACGCGGCGCTCGACGCGGGCGTCAACTTCTTCGACACCGCCAACGTCTACGGGTGGGGGAAGAACAAGGGCCGCACCGAGGAGATCATCGGCACCTGGTTCGCCAAGGGCGGCGGCCGCCGGGAGAAGACCGTCCTGGCGACGAAGGTCTACGGCGACATGGCCGCCGAGGACGACCCGTGGCCGAACCAGGGCCGGCTGTCGGCGCTGAACATCCGCCGCGCCTGCGACGCGTCGCTGAAGCGGCTCGGCACCGACCACATCGACCTGTACCAGTTCCACCACATCGACCGGACGACGCCGTGGGACGAGATCTGGCAGGCCGTCGACGTCCTCGTCCAGCAGGGCAAGGTGCTGTACGCCGGGTCGTCGAACTTCCCCGGCTGGGGCATCGCGCAGGCGAACGAGGCGGCCGCGCGGCGCGGCTCGCTCGGCCTGGTGAGCGAGCAGTGCCTGTACAACCTGGTCGAGCGGCGCGCGGAGATGGAGGTGATCCCCGCGGCCGAGGCCTACGGCCTCGGCGTCATCCCGTGGTCGCCGCTGCACGGCGGCGTGCTGGGCGGCGTCCTGCGCAAGGAGAGCGAGGGCGGCACGTCCCGGTCCCGCTCGGGCCGCGCCGCGGAGATGCTGTCCGACCCGGCGGAGCGGGCGAAGATCCAGGCGTACGAGGACCTGTGCGACAAGCACGGCATCGCCCCCGGCGACGCCGGCCTGGCCTGGCTGCTGACCCGCCCCGGCGTCACCGGCCCGATCGTCGGCCCGCGAGTCCAAGAGCAGCTCGACTCCGCGCTGCGCGCCGTCGAGCTGGAGCTCTCCGCGGAATTCCTGACCGCCCTCGAGGAGATCTTCCCCGGACCCGGCGCGGCCCCCGAGGCGTTCGCCTGGTGACGCGCCGGTAAGTGGCGTCAGTCGCGCGCCTGGCCGACGATCAACGCGTACATGCGGTCAGGGCTGGGCGTGGACGCGGGCTCCAGGAAGCCGGGCAGCAGCGGCAGGCCGGTCGCGAACGGGCGCGCCCGCTCATAGAGGGCGGGCGCGTCCGGCGGCCGGTTCTCCGGCTTCTTCTCCAGCAGGCCCTGGACGAGCGCGTTCAGCTCGTCCGGCACGTCCGGAATCATCGGCGGCGGCTCCCGGACGTGCTTGTCGAACACCGCGTACGCGGTCGGCCCGGCGAACAGCTGCCGTCCGGTCAGCATCTCGTGGAGGACGCAGCCCAGCGCGTACAGGTCGCTGCGCGGCCCGGCGACGCCCTCCTCGATCTGCTCCGGCGCCATGTAGGCGGGCGTGCCGAGGATCTGCCCGTGCCGGGTGAAGTGCGCGACGTCGGCGTCGCCGAGGACGGCGAGGCCGAAGTCCAGGACCTTGACGCTGCCGTCGGGGCAGAGCATCAGGTTGGTCGGCTTCAGGTCGCGGTGCCAGATCGACAGCGAGTGCGCGGCCGACAGGACGGCGGCGGCCTGCGCCGTGATGCCCGCAGCCCACGGCACCGGCACCGGGCCGTGCTCGGCGATCAGGTCGGCGACGGTGACGCCGTCGATGAACTGCATGACCTGGAACAGCCGCTGCTCGAACGTGCCGAAGTCGTAGAGGGTGGGGGCACCCGCGTGCTCCAGACGGGCGAGGATGCGCGCCTCGCGGATGAACCGCCGCTCCAGGTCGTCGTCGGGGCCGCCGGGAAGTTCGAGGAACTTCACCGCGACGCGGCGGCCGAGCCGGGTGTCGTGGGCGGCGTAGACGGCGCCCATCCCGCCGCGGCCGAGGGGGAATTCGTCCAGCTCATACCGGTCGGCGACGAGCATGGTTCTCCCGGGGGGTGTCGGCGGGGGCGAGGTGGCCGTCGAGCAGACCGTCGAAGCTCAGCCGGACCAATGATTCCCCGATCGCCGACATCTCGCGCAATGTCGCGGTCAGTTCGGCCATCTCGGTGAAGGCACGGCCGTAGGCGCGCTGCCGTTCGGGGGACAGCCGGGGGACGCGCATCCGGCGCAGGTCCATCCGGCTCGACCCGGTCCCGGTGCGGGTGTGGGCGAAGGTCAGGAACCCGGCGAGGAAGCCCGGGTCGAGACGGGCCGGGTCCGGGCGGTAGAGGGTGAGGTAGGGGCCGAGCGCGGCGTGCTCGCCGCGCACGACCCGGGCGGTGCCGGCGGCGGTCGCGACCACGTCGCCCGGCTCCAGCATGACCAGCCCGGGGACGGCGGCGGCCGTGCCGGACGGGGCCGCGCCGGAGGTCAGGTCGTCGGCGGTCAGCACCGGGACGGCGGACCCGGCGGGCAGCCGCGCGGGCGCGTGCCGGATCGCGACGTCGCGGGTCCGCGCCAGCTCGGCGATGGTGGTGAACGGCAGCGGCCGCGGCTCGGGCAGCAGGTCGAGCGCGGGCGGGCCGGGCGCGGCGGCGGCGCGCCGGACG
>NZ_BAAAMR010000221.1:0-5702 GCF_039529375.1 Actinomadura napierensis | reverse complement strand
CCGCCGGGTCGGCCGCCGCGCCGGCGCCGGCCGCCGCGTCCCCCAGGCCTCCCGCGCCGGCCGCCTCCGCGCCCGCGTCCCGCTTGCCGGCCCAGCGGCCCAGCCGATACCCGGCCGCGCCCGGCACCACGGCGCCCGCGACGGCCGTCGTGTTCTTGCGGGCCTCCGCGACCGACTTGTCCAGATGGGCCTCGCTCTTCTCCCGCGACCCGACCGCCGAGTAGCCGACCGCCGAGAACAGGTGCTGGAACGGCTTGCGGTAGATGAACGCCGCGAACGTCACCAGCGCGATCAGCAGGATCTGCAGGCCCCACGGCAGCGTCTCGCCGAGGATCAGCCCGTACGCCCACAGCAGCAGCGCCAGCACGCCGATCAGCGCCGCCTGTTTCAGCAGCATCGACAGCAGCAACTCCAGCCAGCGGACCGCGATCACCCGGCCGATCCCCGGATGGATCCCGATGCCGAGGAAGATCGGCCCGGCCACCAGCAAAAGCAGGAAGGCGATCTTCACCACGATCAGCGCGATCGCGATCACCATGATCAGCAGACCGGCGACCAGCGCCGCGAACAGCCCGCCGAACGCCACCGCCAGCCGGTTCTGCCAGCTCTTGCCCTGGAACAGCGCATACGTCCCGGGATAATCGTCCTTGACGGTCTTGGCGACGCTCTTGTAGTCGTCGGCCTTCGTCCCGAGATCGACCTTCTGGCCGCCGTACGTCTCCGGCAGGTCCACCGCCTGCGACGACAGCAGCTTGTCCGCGTTCTGCTGGACGATCTTCGCGTTCGGGTCGGTCGTGCCGAACTCGCCCTGCAGCCACGGCTTGCAGACCAGCGCCACCCACAGCCCATTGGCGTTGCGGGTGGTGGCGTCCAGGTTCGCCGACGCCATCGGGTCCGGCTTGCCGTCCGGTGGCGGGATGCATCTGCCGCCCTTGGTATCGCTCTGCGGCAGTGCCGCGTTGAACGCCGCGCTCGTCGCCGACGACACCTTCGTGCCGAGCGTGGTGAAGTCCGCGGGCCGCGCGATCAGCCAGATCAGCGCCACCATCGCGGCGACCATCCAGATCACGCCCTCGGTCACCTTGCTCGCCCGCCGGCGGACCAGCCCCCACCAGGCCAGCCACATCGCGCCGAGGATGACCACCCACGACCAGTAGCGCGCGTTGAAGGTCTTGCCGATCCCGCTGATGACCCCGTCGACCGTGGTCTTCAGCCAGCCGAGCAGCGACTCCGACGCGGCGGCCTGGTAGATGCTGATCGTCGTCCGGTCGATCGCCCGGACCAGCGTGAACGTCGTGTTGGCGACGGCGTTGCCCATCATCGCCATCGCGTCCGAGCAGCCCATGTCGACCGCGTACCAGGTCTGCCCGGCCGTGCCGTACCGGTCGTAGTAGGTCAGCTGCTCGGACGGCGTCTTCTGCAGCCTCCCGTCCGGATAGCCGGGCGGCTTGATCATCCCGTCCGTCCCGGACCCGTACGCCTCCGGCGACGGGTTGTCCGCCGGACGGCACGAGTCGTTCGGGCTCGGCAGCGGAATGGACGCGGACGCGGGAGACACCGGGCTGATCATGAACAGCGCCATCATGATCAGCAGCACGGCGGAGCGGCGGCTGCGCGGGCGGCGCCGCCGGGTGCGGGTGCGGCGCAGGTCGAGGCGTTCGCCGGGTGAGCGCTGCAGGCGCTCGGTCCCGGCGCGGGAACCCCTCATCGGCTGACCTCCTCGACCTCGGCCCCCGCTGCGGTGAGTTCTGGTTGCCCGGGATGGGACCGGGTCGGGTTGGTGTCCAGCCAGCGCCGGAGCTCCTCGGAGATGAGGTCGACGCCGATCCGGCCGGCGCGTCCGTCCAGGTCGCGGAAGACGCACTCGCCGTTGCCGAGGTTGCGCAGCACGGCCTTGTGCTCGTCGGACGACTCGACCCCCAGCAGCGACATCACGTTGCCGACCTCGACCCGTTCGGTGGAGCGGAAGGAGAAGACCGACGACAGGCAGTTGGTCACCTGCTCGTTCAGCAGGTCACCGGCGTTCTGCGAGACCAGGATCAGCGCGGTGTTGCGGGACCGCCCCATCCGGGACACCTCCGGCACCAGCTTGGCGCCCTCGGGCGTCGACGTGATCGCCCACGCCTCGTCCAGGAAGATCGCCTTGGGCAGCCGCCGGTCGAGGCCGTGCATCAGCCGCCGCGCGAACTGCGACACCAGGTACATCAGCGCGACGGACAGCCGCTGCTCGTAGGAGTAGTCCTCGCGGGAGATCGTGACGTCGGGAAGGGTGAGGCCGCCGAGGGTGAACACGGTCGTCCAGCCGGCGGTGTCGATGCGCTCTCCGCCGGACGGGTCGAAGCACAGCCGCGCGAGGTGCATCTCCGACATCGACCGCAGCACCGCGCCCAGGTTCTTGGACGCGGGGTCGGCGGCGGCCTCCAGGTGGTCGACGACGCGGCCGAGGGACGGCCGGTCGGCGTTCGCGACGGCGCCGACCGCCTGGATCATCGCGGACTCGCGCTCCTCCGACATCCGGGGCAGCAGCAGCCGCAGCGTCTCGGTCGCCATCGTCTTCTTCGTGGCGAGGTCGTCGCCGAACGAGAACGGGTCGAGCAGGCCGGGCGCCGCGGACCCGAGCGGCAGGATGCGCGCCTTGCGTCCCCGCGACTTCAGCAGCTCCACCAGGGACTCGGCGTCGCCCTTCGGGTCGATCGCCGCGATCGTGACGCCGCGCAGCGCCATCTGGTAGATCAGCAGCAGCGCGAGCGTGGTCTTGCCGCCGCCGGGCTCACCGGTGATCGCGACGGCGGTCGGACGGTTGCGGGCCGCGGCGACGAGCGGGTCGAAGTGGACGATCGACCGGGCCCGGCCGAGCGTCTCGCCGACGTAGGGGCCGATCCAGCCCTCGTTGTTCTCGTCCGTCCGGTCGCCGAGGTCGACGGTCGCGACGGGCATGCCGCCCGCGATGGTGCGCAGCGGCTGCCGCTGCGCGTAGGCGTTCAGCCGGATCTGGTCGCCGGGCAGCGACTCCAGGAACAGCGAGAACTGGTCGCCAGTCGAGTTGACGACGTCGATGCCGATGTCGCGGTAGTGCTCGACGACCGCGTCGACCCGCTGCGCGAGCAGGTCCTCCGTGGGTGCCGACACGATCAGCCGGTGCCACCCGTAGACGAACGGGAGCCGCTCCTTGGTGATGCCGTGCTCCAGCATCCGCGCCGCGTCGATCTGCTCCGCGAGCGCGATCGGCGCCTCCGCGCCCGCCTCCCGGATGTGCTGGTCCATGTCCCGGGCGTGCGCGAGCTTCCGCGAGACGTCCTTGGACGCCTTCGCCGGCGGGATCAGCTTCATCCGCGCGCTGATCTCGACCGGGAACGGCAGCGCGTCCGCGTAGTGGAACCAGGGCTCGCCGTCCGGGAACGGCATCATGTCCGGGAACCGGGCGAACGACAGGTACGCGACGTACGACGCGGCCGTCGCGCCGCCGCCCGCACCGGTGAAGTTCGGCTGCTCGATCCGCAGGTACGAGCGGCCGTTGTGGATGGCGCCCTCGACCAGCGACTCGATCTCGCCCTTCCCCCACGCCCGGCGCGCCACCGCCGACGGCGGCGGATCGGCCAGCGACCCCGTCACCGCGTGCTGGAACAGCCACGCCACCTCCGTCGAGGTGGCGTGCCGGGCGTAGAGGGCGGACCCGCCGAGCGCCCGGCCGATCCGTTCGGCCTGGTCGGTCCAGCGGCCGATCTCCCGCTTGTCGATCGCGTCGTCGTTGACGCCGAGGGCCTTCTCGCTGCGCTTGTAGAACCCGAGGAGCTGCGACACCACCCCGCCGGACAGGTGCGCGCCCATCCCGCGCGGGCCGAGCCGCACCCCGAGGTAGACCTCCTTGGTCCAGAAGTCCTTCGACCACACGTGCGCGTAGGTCTCCTCGAGGTACTCCCGCCACCCGGCGCCGCCGTCGGACGTCTTGTCCAGCGCCAGCGCCCACTCCGCCGCCGGATACGTCCGGTGCGCGATCCGCAGGTGCACCTCGGCGTCCTGCATCCGGATGCCGGCGAGGGCGATGGTGACGTTGGTGGCGAGCGCCTCCCGCTCCTCCCCCGTGGTGAACTCGTAGGACACCGTGGGCAGCCGGAAGTACGCCCAGGCCGCGTTGTCGGTGAGCAGCACGCGGTCGTCGAAGTACCGCACGGCCAGCCGGCTGGCCTTGCTCATGCCGTCCTCCCGACCCTGGTCCTGACCAATGATTCTCCCGATCGGCATGCGGCTGCGAAGGACTGGCGGGGAGAGTGTTCACGGTCCGGGCGGACATCATCGACAGGCGCGCCCGCCACGCTCGCGCCCGTCCGGCCGGCTCGGTGCCCGCGAGGGGCGCTCATCGGGTGGCCTCCTGCTCCTGCTGAAGCTCCTGGTAACGCTCGGGCACGACGGTGAACCCGCCGGCGACCACACCGGCGAGGGCAAGATAGGCACGGCGCGTCGGCGCGCGCAACGATTTCAGCTCGTTGCGCGGCGCGCGGTCCATGCTGAGGTGATCGTCCCACGGGATCCGCACGAGGGCACGGCAACGCCCCCGGGCGACGGCCTCCGCCTGCTCGACGTCGTCCATGCTGCGGCGGCTCACCCCGTTGATGACCGTGACGGCGCGGGACCGCAGCTCCTCGTAGCCGTGCCCGTCCAGCCACTCGAACGTCATCGCCACCGCGCGCGGCGCGTCCGCGCTGGCCGGCGCGACGAGCACGATCTGGTCGGCGTACGGCAGGACCCGCGCGACGATCGCCGCCGCGGTGTCCAGCAGCGTCACCGAGTAGAACTTGTCGATCGTGCGGATCGCGAGCGCGTAGTCGCGGTCGTCCAGCGCCTGCAGCGGGTTCTTCCCGGCCGCGATGACGTCGAGGCCCGACTTGGCCTGCGAGGTGTAGCGGCGCATCGCGGTGAGGCTGCCCACCTGGTCGGCGCGCGTGATCAGCGAGGTCAGCGTCTCGTTGGTTTCGCTGCGCGTCCGCCGCGCCAGCGCGCCCGGGCCCGGGTTCACGTCGATCGCGACGACCGGCTCCCCGTTGTGCTGCGCGAACGTGTGCCCGAGCATCAGCGAGGTGACGGTCTGCCCCGCGCCGCCCGTGCACCCGAGCACCACCACATGGCGCGTGCCGTGGAACGGCTGCTGCAACCGCTGCTCGTACTCGGCGTCGACCTCGCCGTGCCCGCCGCCGACGGCCTGGATCAGGCGCCGCAACCCGCCGGTCGTGACCTCGTGCTCCGGCCCCGGCGGCGTGATCGCCGGACCGGACGCGGGCGGCGCCGGTGGCGGCGGCAGCGGCCTCGGCCGGACCGGCGACTGCGGCTGCGACCGCACCTCGCGCGGCGGCGCCTGCTCCTCCACCGGCTGCTGCGGCACGGGCTGCTGCGGCTGCTCCGGGATCGGCACGCCCTGCGGCGGCACGTCCGCGTACGCCTCCGGCGCCTTCCCCGGCTCGGGGACGGGCGGCCACAGCATGTTGTCGGTGGACGCCGGACGCAGCGGCTTCGACAGCCCCTTCGACCACGGCCGCGGCGCTTCGAGACGCGGCGTCCCGGCGTCCCGCTCCTGCTTGGCGGGCCGCCACTCGTTCTCCTCGCCCGGCTGCTGGCCGGCCTGCGGGCCGCCGAACGCCGCGGGCCAGGACGGGGCCGGGCGCCCCTGGACCGGAATGTCCGGCCGCGTCGCCGCCGGCGGCCGCACC
>NZ_BAAAMR010000220.1:0-5897 GCF_039529375.1 Actinomadura napierensis | reverse complement strand
CACCGCCGGACATTTTTTAGGAAGGCCCCGCCGTTTCGGCGGGGCCTTCCGCATTTCCAGGGGTAGTCGGGCGACCGGCCCCAGGGCCTGGCCGACCGTGGTCAGGTGGGCATGATGCAGGTCGCGGTGTGTCGGCGGTTATGACATGGCATCTGTGATGTGCATGGGCTTGTGGTGGTGTTCTTGCAACGGCAGGATCAGGGCGAATACGGGGTCGGCCGGCCGGCGTGGTGCGGGGCCGGGTGGTGAACGGGGAGAGACATGGTCAGGCGAACTCTGGTCGGCGCGTCCGTCGCCGCGGTGGTCGTGGCGGGGACGGTGACCTATGTGGTCACCGCCGGTTCCGGCGCCGCGACGTCCGCGAAGAGCCGGCCCGATCCGGGGCAGGTGTACCGGTACGGGCTGCGGGACATGCCCGGCAGCACTGCGGCGAAGAAGGTCGTCGGATTGCCGGCCGCGTCCACGAAGCCGTTCAGCATGGTCGGTGTGACGTGGGAGAAGCCGCGTTCCGAGCTGGACGGGACGGTGCGGGTGCGCACCCGCGGCAAGGCGTCCGGGAAATGGTCCGGGTGGCGGGCCGTGCAGCCGGACACCGACGACGCGCCCGACGCCAAGACGGGTCAGAGGTCTGGGACGAGCGGGCTGTGGGTCGGCCCGTCCAACGGTGTCGAGGTGCGGGTGGCCGGGCACGGCAGGACGCTTCCGGCCGGGCTGCGGGTCGATCTCGTGGATCCCGGCACCGGGACGACGTCGTCCGTGGGCGGGAGCGGCGGTCCTCGTGCCGCAGGAGCAGGAGGCGGCGACGCGAAGCTGGTCGCGGCGACCGAGCCCGCCCCGTCGCCCTCTGCGCGGGTCCAGGCCGCGGCCGTGACGGCGCCGAAGCCGCCGATCGTGACGCGGGCGCAGTGGGGCGCGGACGACAGCCTCATCAAGGATCCGATCCAGTACGACTCGTCGGTGAAGGCCGTGTTCGTGCACCACTCGGACACCGGCAACTCCTACACCTGCGCCGAGGCGCCGTCCGTGGTGCGGTCGATCTTCCTGTACCACGTGAAGAGCCTGGGCTGGAACGACATCGGCTACAACTTCCTCGTGGACAAGTGCGGCACGATCTACGCGGGCCGCTCGGGCGGTGTCGCGCGTCCGGTGCACGGCGCGCACACCTACGGGTTCAACACCGACACGACCGGCGTCGCCGTCCTCGGGACCTACACCACCAAGGACCAGACGCCGTCGGGCGTCGCGCCGACGCAGGCGGCGCTGACCGGTGTCGCGAGGATCGCCGCCTGGAAGCTGAGCCTGACGGGCGTCGACCCGGCGGGCAAGACGACGCTGACGTCGAACGTCACCGACGGGAAGTACCCGTACGGGAAGCAGGTCTCCTTCTATACGATCTCGGGGCACCGGGACGGGTTCGCGACGGCGTGCCCGGGTGACCAGCTGTACAGCAAGCTCGGCGCGATCCGGACGGCCGCGAAGAAGCTCGTCACCCCGTCGGTCACGGCGACGCTGTCCGGCGCCGCGAACGTGAGCGGGCGCTACTACACGCAGAGCACGGTGACGGTCGGGTGGGAGCCGGCGGCTTCCACGACGTACCAGGTGCTGGTGGACGGGGCGGTGGCGGCGACGCCGGCGGCGGGCGCGAAGTCCGCGACGCTGGCGCTGAAGCCGGGCACGCATAAGGTCGCGCTGCGCGCCGCGTACGGGAGCGGCGGCACCGCCGACTCGCCCGACTACACGGTCGTCGCGGACGTGACCAAGCCCGTCTTCGCCACGCCGCCGGCGCTCGCGCTGCGGGTGGGGACGGTGGCGCCGACGTCGGTCCCCGTCACGCTCGGCTGGAAGGCGACCGACAACGCGCTGCTCAACTCCGTCAAGGCGACGTCGCCGGCCGCCAAGGCGTTCGCGGGCACCGCGACGACCTGGGCGGCGACGGCGACGCCCGGCGCGGCGCAGTCGTGGGCGCTGACCGCCGCCGACGCCGCCGGGAACACCGCGGCGTCCGCGGTCTCGCGGAGCGTCGCGCTGATCCCGGAGGGCCGGTCGACGCGCACCGGGGTCTGGAGGCAGGTGCCGAAGACCGAGGACTACCTCGGCGGATACGGGCTGTACAGCAGCGCCAAGGGCGCCAGTGCGAGCTGGACGTTCACCGGCCGCGCCGCGGGGCTGATCGTCAAGCGGGCGGCGAACACGGGCGCGGTCACCGTCTACGTGGACGGCAAGGCGGCCGGCACGCTCGACACCCGCGCGTCCAAGACGGCGTACCGGCAGATCGCGTGGACGCGGTCGTGGAGCACCGCGGGCGCGCACACCATCAAGATCGTGGTGGCGGGGACGTCCGGGCGTCCGGCGGTCGGCATCGACGGCATCGCCACCATCGGCTGACACGGGACACGGACCCGCGGAAGGCCCGGCGCGCGCGACGCCGGGCCTTCCGCGCGCTCAGACGTCGTCGCCGGCCAGGACCGCGTCGGCGTCGACGATCCGGTACGCGTAGCCCTGCTCGGCGAGGAACCGCTGCCGGTGCGCGGCGTAGTCCTGGTCGAGGGTGTCGCGGGCGACGACGGCGTAGAAGCGGGCGCCCTTCCCGGACGCCTTCGGCCGCAGCAGCCGGCCGAGGCGCTGCGCCTCCTCCTGCCGCGACCCGTACGCGCCCGACACCTGGACGGCGACGGTCGCCTCCGGCAGGTCGATGGAGAAGTTCGCGACCTTGGACACGACCAGCACGTTCAGCTCGCCGGACCGGAACGCGTCGAACAGCCGCTCGCGCTCGCGCACCCGGGTCTCGCCCTTGATGACCGGGGCGTCCAGCAGCGCGCCGAGCTCGTCGAGCTGGTCGATGTACTGGCCGATGACGAGGGTCTGCTCGCCCCGGTGCCGGTCGACGAGCGCCTGGATGAGCTTGGTCTTGGTGTCGGTGGTGGCGCAGAAGCGGTACCGCTCCTCGGGCTCGGCGGTGGCGTAGGCGAGCCGTTCGGAGTCGGTGAGGGTGACGCGGACCTCGACGCAGTCGGCGGGCGCGATCCAGCCCTGCGTCTCCATGTCCTTCCACGGCGCGTCGTAGCGCTTCGGCCCGATGAGGGAGAACACGTCGCCCTCGCGGTCGTCCTCGCGGACGAGGGTGGCGGTGAGGCCGATGCGGCGGCGGGCCTGCAGGTCCGCGGTCATCCGGAAGATCGGCGCCGGCAGCAGGTGGACCTCGTCGTAGACGACCAGTCCCCAGTCGCGGGCGTCGAACAGCTCCAGGTGCGTGTAGGCGCCCTTCCGGCGCGTCGTCATGATCTGGTAGGTCGCGATGGTGACCGGCCGGATCTCCTTCTTGGTGCCGGTGTACTCGCCGATCTCGTCCTCGGTGAGCGAGGTGCGCTTGATCAGCTCCTGCTTCCACTGGTGCGCCGAGACGGTGTTGGTGACGAGGATCAGCGTGGTCGCCTCGGCGCGGGCCATCGCGGCGGCGCCGACGATGGTCTTGCCGGCGCCGCACGGCAGGACGACGACGCCGGACCCGCCGTGCCAGAACGCCTCGGCGGCCTCGCGCTGGTAGGAGCGCAGCTCCCAGCCGTCCTCGACGAGGGAGATGGCGTGCGCCTCGCCGTCGACGTAGCCGGCCAGGTCCTCGGCGGGCCAGCCGATCTTGAGCAGCGCCTGCTTCAGCGAGCCGCGCTCGCTCGGGTGCACGACGACGGCGTCGTCGGAGATCCGGTCGCCGATCATGCCCTTGATCTTCTTGGCGCGGAGCACCTCCTCCAGGACCGAGCGGTCCGAGGAGGACAGGACGAGCCCGTGCACGGGGTGCTTCTCCAGCCGCAGCCGCCCGTACCGCGCCATCGTGTCGGCGACGTCCACCAGCAGCGCGTGCGGCACGGGGTAGCGGGAGTACTTGATCAGGGTGTCGACGACCTGCTCGGCGTCGTGGCCGGCGGCGCGGGCGTTCCACAGCGCGAGCGGCGTGACGCGGTAGGTGTGGACGTGCTCGGGCGCCCGTTCGAGCTCGGCGAACGGGGCGATGTCCTTGCGGCAGGCGCCGGCCAGTTCGTGGTCGACCTCCAGCAGCAGGGTCTTGTCGGATTGGACGATGAGCGGACCGTCGGTCAATGCAGAAGCCCCCGTCGATGATCGCGATGGCTCGTCCGGACGCCGTGCACGCTACCCGAGGCGTGCCGGTGCGTCGCGCGTTCCGGACGGGACCGCAGGTTCAACACCGGAACCGGCCCCGATATTGCCTCGGCGGCGGCAGAGGGGAACCGCTGGGCGCGGTTGCCCGGTTCAGACGCCGTCGGTCGAGGTGTAGCCCGGGTCGCTGGTGGCGATGATCGCGAAGTAGACGACCGCGATGACGATCCCGATCAGGATGGACGCGGCGAACAGCGACCAGCTCCAGATCGTCAGCTTCCGGGCCGACTGCGGGTCGGTGTTGACGCGGCCGAGCGCGAGCGCGCCGGTGACGATGCCGGGGATGGCGACGATGTTGCAGCACAGCACCGCCACGACGCAGTTGCACACCAGGGCCGCGATGGTGGAGCCGTTGCTCGTGGGGGCCTGCGGCACGCCCGGAGGCCCGTACGGGTACCCAGGCTGCCCGTAGCCCGGCTGCCCGTACCCCGGCTGGCCGTAGCCGCCGGGGTCGTCCCACCCCGGCGTGCCGCCGTAGCCGCCGTAGGGGTCCTGCCAGCCCGGCGGTCGCCCTCCGTATCCGCTCACCCGAAGCCTCCTCGTGCTCGAGGGCACGCTACCCGCCCGACACGACACCTGGTTGGACAGAACGGACGTCCCGCCGGTTCCACCTGAACCGAAGCCGGCGGCGGGTCAGGACTCGCCGGGCTCCTCGTCCAGCTCGGCGACGCCGGTGATGCGGTGCAGGGCGAAGCGGTGCACGGCCGCGCGGGTCGCGTCGTAGCCGGTGAGGAACCCGCCCTCCACCCGGACCGGCTCGACGATCCGGCTGGACGCCTGGCCCTGCTGGTCGAGGTAGCCGATCCAGACCCGGCCGCCGCGGTCGACCGCGCCGCGCAGCCGCTCGATCGTCGCCATCGCCGGGGACCGGGGCGGGTCGCCGGACGGGGCGTCCGCGCGCAGCCGGGCCTGCTCGGCGCCGTGCCGGGACGCCTCGTCGCCGGCCCGCAGCGCGCGCACCGCCGCGGAGATCATCGAGGTGTCGGCGGTCTCGTCCGGCCGCAACCGGACGATCTCGGCGGTCGGCGGCGGCTCGGCGCGCTGCGCGTCCGGCCGGGTCACGATCACCCCGCCGCCGGGCGACTCGGCGACCGGTGCCAGGCCCATCGCGCGGAGCCCGTCGAGGAGCTCGGCGCGGTGCATGCTGGACGCCAGCACCGTCGGGGCGAGCCGGTGGAGCCGCAGCGCGTCCGAGCGCCGGTCGGCGAGGATCTCGTCGAGCGTGCCGGCGGAGTCGGTCCGCACGTAGGAGGAGAGGGACCCGACCCGCAGGTGCCCGTGCCGGCGCGCGACGTCGTCGATGAGGTAGGTGAGCGGCTGCGGCAGCGGTGTCGCCGAGTGCCGGGTCAGCAGGCCGGTGAGGTCGCCCGCGGTGCGCCCGGCGTCCAGGGCGCGGCGGACCGACTCGGGCGTGAACCGGTACACGGTCGCCCCGCCGGTCGACTCGACGTCGGCGGCGAGCGCCAGCTCCCGGCTCAGCTCGGTGACCAGCGGGCCCGGCGCGACCGCGGTCAGGTCGGCCTGGATGAGGATCCGGTCGACCGGCTCCGGCAGGTGCTTCTCCAGGGCGGGCTCGGGGTCGTCGCCGGCGAGCAGGTCGCGGGCGAACGGCGCCGGCACGCCGAACCCGGTGAGGCCGAGGACGGCGGCCTCCCGCAGCGTCCAGCCGACCAGCCGGTCGCGGGCCGGGCCGCCGCGCCGGGGCCGAAGCCACGCCAACCGGG
>NZ_BAAAMR010000219.1:0-5978 GCF_039529375.1 Actinomadura napierensis | reverse complement strand
GAGCGGCTCGCCCGGGAGGGCGGCGCGGCGGCCCGCGCGGGCGACGACGCCCGCGCAGCCCGGCTGCTGCGGCAGGCCGCCGCGGCCTGGCGCGGTGAGGACGCCTACGCCGGCGTCCCGGACGTGCCGCTGGTGCGGGCCGAGGCGCAGCGCCTCGCCGAGGCCCGGTTCGCGGCGCTGCGCGACCGGATCGACGCGGAGCTGCGGCTCGGCCGGCACGCGGCGCTGGTGCCGGAACTGTCGGAGCTGGCGGCGCGGCATCCGCTGCGCGAGGAGCTGTGGGCGCGGCTGATGACGGCGCTGTACCGGTCCGGGCGGCAGGCGGACGCGCTGCGCGCCCTCGGCTACGCGCGGCGCGTCCTGGCCGAGGAGGCCGGCCTGGACCCGGGCCCGGGCCTGCGGGAGCTGCAGCGGGCGATCCTGGCGGCCGACCCCGCCCTGGCCCCGCCGGTGCGCCCGGCCGAGATCCTCGACCGGTTCATGCGCGCGCTGGACGCCGACCTCCCGGCCGAGGACGCCGAGAAGGACGCGCTGTGCCACAGTATCCTCGCCGGCCGCCGCCTCATCGCCGCGCTGGACGACGCGGCCGGCGAGCTGCTGCGCGCGCTCGACGCCCGATGACGCCTCTGCCCTGATCAGTGGAGGGTCTGCGGGACCTTCCACGGGTTGTCGTCGCGCAGCGGCGGCGGCAGCAGGTCCTGCGGCCAGCCCTGGAACGCGACCGGGCGCAGGAACCGCTCGATCGCGGCCGTGCCGACCGACGTGGTGGCCGGCGCGGTCGTGGCCGGGTACGGTCCGCCGTGCTGCATCGCGTAGCTGACCGAAACGCCGGTGGGCCACTGGTTCCACAGCACCCGCCCGCTGCGGCCGGCGAGGACGGCGGTGAGCGCGGCGAGGTCGCCGGTCTCGTCCTGCTCGGCGTGCAGGGACGTGGTGAGCTGGCCCGGCAGCGCGGCGATCACGTCAGCGACGTCGGCCAGGTCGTCGTAGGTGACGACCAGGCCGAGCGGGCCGAAGCACTCCTGCCCGGCGGCGTCGACGTCGGCGCGGAACGCCTCCAGGTCCATGGTCAGCAGGCGCGGGGCGAGGGACGTCCCGTCCTCGGGCCAGACGACGCGGCGGACGCCGGGACGGCCGCCGAGCACGTCGGAGACCGTGAGGAATCCCGACTGGATGCGGTCGTTCAGCATCGGTGCGGCGGCGATGCCGCCCAGCCGCTCGGCGATCTCGTCGACGAGCGCCGCGGGCGCGAACAGCAGGCCCGGGTTGGTGCAGAACTGGCCGGCGCCCAGGGTGAGGGACGCGGCGTAGCCCTGCGCGATCTCGTCGGCGCGCGCCTCGGCGGCGCCCGGCGTGACCACGGCCGGGTTGACGCTGCCGAGCTCGCCGAAGAACGGGATCGGGGTCGGCCGCTCGGCCGCGATCCTGGCGAGGGCGAGGCCGCCCTTCTCCGAGCCGGTGAACGCGGCACCGGCGATGCCGGGGTGCCGCAGCGCCTCGACGCCCTCCGCCTCGCCCTCGATCAGGCCGAACACCCCGTCCGGCAGCCCGGCGCCGGCGATGATCTCGGCGGTGCGGCGCGACAGCCGGGGGTGGCCGGGGTGCGCCTTGACCACGACGGGGCAGCCGGCGGCGAGCGCGGAGGCGGTGTCGCCGCCCGCGACGCTGAACGCGAACGGGAAGTTGCTCGCGGCGAACACCAGCACGGGTCCGAGCGCCGTCCGGTAGCGGCGCAGGTCGGGCCGGGGCCCGCTCGGCCACTCGGGATCGGGCCGGTCGATGCGGGCGTCGTGGAACGCGCCCTCGCGCACCTGGTCGGCGAACAGCTTCAGCTGGAAGGTGGTGCGGGTCAGCTCGCCGTTCAGGCGGACCTCGCCCAGGTGGCTCTCCTCGTCGGCGAGGGCGACCAGCTCCGCGCGGGCGGCCTCCAGCGCGTCCGCGATCGCGGTCAGGCCCTCGGCGCGCTCCTGCGGCGGGGCCGCGGCCCATCCGGCCGCGGCGGACACGGCGGCGGCGACGGCCTGGTCCGGTGTCATGAGGTGCTCCCTTCGTCCCCGGCGTGCGGGGTGGTGCGGACGGTCCCCGGTCCTCGATTCTCCACCGAGTTCCGGTATCCGTAGAACGCGTAGACGATCAGGCCTAGCGCCATCCAGACCACGAACCGGACCCAGGTGACCCAGTCGAGGTTGGCGATCAGCCAGATCGAGAAGCCGATGCCGACCAGCGGCACCAGCGGCACCCAGGGGGTGCGGAACGAGCGCGGCAGGTCGGGGCGGGTCTTCCGCATCACCATGATCGCGACGGCGACCACGATGAACGCCATCAGGATGCCGATGTTGGTGAGGTCGGCGGCCTCCTTGATCGGCAGGAATCCGGCGATGACCGCCGAGCCGATGCCGACCAGCCGGATCACCCGGTCCGGGACCTGCCGCTTCGGGTGGTTCCTGGCGAAGTAGGCGGGCAGCAGCCCGTCCCGGCTCATCGAGAACCAGACGCGGGTGACGGCGAGCATGTTCGCCAGCGCGGACGTCGTGATGCCGATGACGGCGCCGACCGCGACGACGGTGCCGAGGCCCGCGAGGCCGACGGAGGCGAGCGCGCTGGAGAACGGGCTCTTGACGTCGATGTGCCGGTAGTCCTGCATGCCCAGCAGCACGATGCAGACCAGCAGGTAGATGACCGCGGCGATGGCCAGCGAGATGACGATCGCCTTCGGCAGGACCTTCTTGGCCTCGGCGCTCTCCTCGGCCGCCGCGCTCATCGCGTCGTAGCCGTACACGGCGAAGAACGTGGTGGCGGCGCCGGAGATCGCGCCGCCGATGCCGAACGGCAGGAACGGGCTGAAGTTGCCGCCGGAGATGTGGAACGCTCCCGCGATGACGACGAGCGCGACGATGCCGAGCTTGACGACGACCAGGATCGTCTCGAACCGCGCCGACTCCTTGGTCCCGCGCGACAGCACGAACGCCAGCAGCAGGCACAGCAGCGCCGCGAACAGGTCGACCCTGTGGCCGGAGCCGGTGCCGGGCGCGCCGAGCGCCCAGTGCGGGATGTCGAGGCCGACCTGGTCGAGGATGTAGCCGAGGTAGCCGGAGATGGCGATCGCGACGACCGCGACGATCGCGGTGTACTCCAGCAGCAGGTCCCAGCCGATGGCCCAGCCGATCGCCTCGCCGAGCGCGGCATAGGAGTAGGTGTAGGCGGAGCCGGCCTTCGGGATGAGCCCGGCGAACTCGGCATAGCAGAGCGCGGCGGCGCTGCTGGCGATGATGGCGATGAGGAACGAGATCATCACGCCGGGCCCGGCGTCGTCGTGCGCGACGACGCCGGCGAGCGAGAACACGCCGGCGCCGACGAGCCCGCCGAGGCTGAGCGCGACGAGCTGCCACAGGCCCATGGTGCGGCGCAGGCCGCCGGCGGTCTCCTCCTCCGAGGAGTCGACCGGCTTCAGGCGGAAGATGCCCGCGCGGGTGAACAGCCCGCCCCCGGCCGGATCGGTCGAGGGGGGTGTTTTTGGCATGGCTTGGGACATGACGGTCCCTCCCGGATGGGTCAGGGGATATCGGGGGTGGGTGTTCGGCGGCCGGTCCGGACGCGACCGGGCGCCGTGACGTCGGGTGCAGGGCCCGTACGGGGCCAGATCCCGCTAGAGGACGAAGCCCTCGGGGAAGGGATCGGCGGGGTCGAGCAGGTAGGTGGCGTTGCCGGTGATCCAGGCGCGGCCGGTGAACTCGGGGATCACCGCGGGCGTCCCGCCGGCGTCGGCGGTGCCGACGAGCCGGCCGGTGAACCGGGTGCCGATGAACGACTCGTTGACGAACTCGGTGTGCAGCGGCAGTTCCCCGCGCGCGTGCAGCTGCGCCATCCGCGCGGACGTGCCGGTGCCGCAGGGCGAGCGGTCGAACCAGCCGGGGTGGATCGCCATGGCGTTGCGGGAGCGCTTCGCGTCCGAGCCGGGGGCGAGGAACTGGACGTGCTTGCAGCCTCCGATCAGCGGGTCGCCGGGGTGCACCGGGCGGTCGGTCTCGTTGATCGCCGCCATGATCGCCAGGCCGGCCTTGAGGATGTCGTCCTTGCGGGCCCGGTCGAAGGGCAGCCCGAGCCGCTCCAGCTCGGTGATGGCGTAGAAGTTGCCGCCGTACGCCATGTCGTAGCGGACCTCGCCCAGGCCCGGCACGTCGACCACCGCGTCCTGGCGCAGCGCGAACGCCGGGACGTTGCGGAGCGTGACGTTCTCGGCGACGCCGTCGCGGACCGCGACGCGCGCCTCGACCAGCCCGGCCGGGGTGTCCAGCCGGACGATCGTCTCCGGCTCGGTCACCTCGACCATCCCGGTCTCGACCAGCACGGTCGCGACCCCGATGGTGCCGTGCCCGCACATCGGCAGGAACCCGCTGACCTCGACGTACACCACGCCCCAGTCGGCGTCCGGCCGGATGGGCGGTTGCAGCAGCGCGCCGCTCATCGCGGCGTGGCCGCGCGGCTCGTCCATCAGGAAGCGGCGCAGCCCGTCGAGGTGCTCGACGGCGTACCGGCGCCGCTCGGCCATCGTCGCGCCGGGGATCGGCGCGACGCCGCCGGTGACGACGCGGGTCGGCATGCCCTCGGTGTGCGAGTCGACCGCGCTGATCGACCGGACCGAGCGCATCAGGCGGCCTGCCGCTGCGCGAGGGCCTCGATCGCGCGGGCCATGTCGGCGGTGACGCCGGCGCGGTGCTCGTCGGTGAGCGGCCCGCGCGGCGGGCGGCACGGGCCGCCGTACCGGCCGACCTGCTCCATGCCGAGCTTGATCGCCTGGACGAACTCGGTCCGCGAGTCCCAGCGGAACGCCGCGACGAGCGGCTCGTACAGGGCGCGCGCCTCCTCCAGCTTCCCGGTGGTGGCCAGCTCGTACAGCAGCGCCGACTCGGCGGGGAACACGTTCGGGAAGCCGGCGAACCAGCCGGTGGCGCCCATCAGCAGCGCCTCCAGGGTGACGTCGTCGGCGCCGGCGACGACCTCCAGGCCGGGGGCCTTCTCCTTGATCTCCAGGACGCGGCGGACGTCGCCGGAGAACTCCTTGACCGCGACGACGCCGTCGATCTGCGCGATCTCGGCGAGCAGGTCGGGGGTGAGGTCGACCTTGGTGTCGATCGGGTTGTTGTAGACCATGACGGGCAGCCCGGCGGACGCGACGGCCTCGTAGTGGGCGACGACCTCGCCGCGGTTGGCCCGGTACATGGTCGGCGGGAGGCACAGCACGCCGTGCGCGCCGTCCTCGGCGGCGATCTCCGCCCACTGCTTCGCCTGGTGGGAGCCGGGGCCGTGCACGCCGACCACGACGACGCCGTCCTTGCCGACGGCCTCGACGGCGGTGCGGGCGACGCGGCGCCGCTCGTCGTCGGTCAGCGAGGAGTACTCGCCGAGGGAGCCGTTCGGGCCGACGCCGCGGCAGCCGTTGTCGACGAGCCAGCGGCAGTGCTCGGCGTACTTGTCGTAGTCGACGGCGAGCCCGGCGGGAGCGGTGGCGTCCTCGTAGTAGGGCAGCGCCGTCGCAACGATGACGCCGCCGAGGCTCAGGAGCTTGGTGTCGCTCATCGGGCGCTCTCTTTCTGGTCGGGGTTCTCTGTGTTCTCGGTGGGGGGACTTGCGAGCTCGCCGAGCCTGATGGGCTGGGCGATGGGCCGGTGGTGGGTATTCGCCCCGTTCACCTTGCCGGAGAGCAGTTCGGCGACCGTGGGACCGCAGACGCGGGCCTGGCACGGTCCGAGCCCGGCGCGGGTGCCGAGCCTGACCGCGCGGGCGGACCCGCCCGCCCGGTCGCCGGCCGCGCGGCACAGGGAGCCGTAGGTGGTCTCCTCGCAGCGGCAGACGACGGTCTCGTCGCGCAGCCAGCCGGGCCAGGCCGCGCCGATGGGGTGCGCGGCGGCGAGGCGGTCGGCGAACGCGCGGGCCTGGTCGCGGCGGCGGCGCGGCGCGCCGGGCTCGCGGGCGCCGGC
>NZ_BAAAMR010000218.1:0-6024 GCF_039529375.1 Actinomadura napierensis | reverse complement strand
CGGCGCCCCGGCCGCCCCGAGGGCCGCGGGGTCCCTCTCCGGCGCGGCGGCGGACGCGGCGGTGCCGCCGGCGCCGCCCGGCCCGCCGTCCGGGGTGACGTCAGTGCCGTCCGCGGTGCTCATTTGCGCTCCTGCCGCAGTCGCCGGATGTTGAACAGCATGGCGGGCAGCACCAGCAGGAACAGCAGCACCGCGATCGCGCTGCCGGCGCCGGGATCGTTGCCGCCGCCGAACGACTTGGTCCACATCTCCAGCGCCAGCACGTTGGCGTTCGGATCGCCGCCGCCGATGATGAACACCAGGTCGAAGACCTTCAGCACGTTGATGACGAGCGTGACGAGCACGACCATCAGCACCGGCGCCAGCAGCGGGATCGTCACCCGCCGGAACACCTGCCACTCGGTCGCGCCGTCCACCCGGGCCGCCTCCAGCGCGTCGCGCGGGATGGCGGCCAGGCCCGCGGCGATGAGCACCATCGCGAAGCCCGACCACACCCACAGGTACGACCCGATGATCGCCGGGGTGATCAGCGTGCTGCCGAGCCATTCGGCGCCGCCGTAGGAGGCGGTGAAGTTGCCCTTCGGCAGCCGCACCGTGACCGGGCCGGACGGCACCTTCTTCAGCGTGAACGTCCCGTCGGCGGCGGTGGTCGCCTTGGCGACGACCTTGCCGTCGCGGACCGCCTCCACCTTGATGCCCGGCAGGCCGCTCTCACCGGCGTTCGGCTTGTTCAGCTCGCCGCCGCCGCCCTTGGTGAAGTCGAACCAGACCGCACCGGTCAGCTGGCCCGCCTTGGCGGCGGGCGGCTGCGCGGCCGGCTTCGCGTCCTTCGGCAGGTACTCCGGCTTGACCTTCACCAGGGGCAGCAGCGCGGTCTGCCCCGCCGAGGCCGGGCGGGAGGAGAGCACGGCGCCGCCCTGCTGGTGGACGAGCTGGTCGCCGCCCGTGCGCGGGCCCGCGCCCGGATAGGTGGTGCCCGACCTGAAGGTGTCGTGGATCGCGACCAGCGCCGCGTTCGCCACCCCCTGGTCGGGGTCCTGCTGGTACACCAGCCGGAAGATGACGCCGGAGGCGAGGAACGAGATCGCCATCGGCATGAAGACCACGAGCTTGAACGCCGTCGCCCACCGGATCCGCTCGGTGAGCACGGCGAAGAACAGCCCGATGATGGTCACGATCGTGGGCGCGACCACCACCCACACGACGGTGTTGCGCACCGCCACGAGGTTGTCGTGCCCCTGGAACACCCCGGTGTAGTTGTCGAAGCCGACGAACGAGCCGCCCGAGGCGTCGAAGAAGCTGCGGATCACCGAGTAGACGATCGGGTACACGACCAGGAAGCCGAGCAGCAGCAGCGCGGGCAGCAGGAACGTCAGCGCCAGCCAGGACGGCGGCTTCAGCCGCTCGCCCGCGCCGCGCCCGCGCCGGGGGGCGGCCGGGACGGTGACGGCGGCGGCGCCGCCGGCCGTGGCGGCCGGCGGCACCCCCTCATTCGTAGGCTTCATCCGGGGTCGTCCGCTCCCCTACTTGTACGCCTTGGCGGCCGCGGCCTCCAGCTTGGCCTGCGTGCCCTTGACGTCGGTGGGCTTGCTCACGAACTGGCGCAGCGCCTCCCACTCGCCCGCGCCCGGCGTCGCGCCGAACGCGGCCGGCGCCAGGTCGGACATGTCGTAGCGGGCGTTGTCGCCGGCCTGCTGCATCTGCTGGATCAGCTGCTTGGCGATCGGGTCGGAGTAGGCCTCCGGCTGCACGGCCTTGTTCGGCGTGAGGTAGCCGCCGAGCCCGGCCCAGACCTTGCCGGCGTCCGGGGAGGCGAGGAACTTCATCAGCGCCTGCGCGCCCTTGCCGTCCTTCATCGCGACCGCGACGTCACCGCCGATGACCGCCGGGGCGGTGTCGCCGGCCTTGGGGAAGGCGAACACCTTGGCGTCGGTGCCGACCTTGGCCTTGGTGGTGCCGATGTTGGCCGCGGCGAAGTCGCCGCCGTAGGCCATCGCGGCCTTGTTCTGGCCGAAGACCTGGGTGATCGACTCGTCGAACTTGGTCTTGGTCGCGGTGGCGACGCCGCCGTTGAGGAACTGCGGCTTGCCCCAGATCTCGGCGAGCGTCTGCAGCGCCTTGGCGACCGTCGGGTCGGTCCACTTGATCTCGTGCTTGGCCAGCTTGTCGTAGTTGTCGGGGCCGGCCTGCGAGAGGTAGACGTTCTCGAACCAGTCGGTCAGCGTCCAGGAGTCCTGCGGGCCGGCGGCCAGCGTGAACGGGGTGGTGCCGGAGTCCTGCAGGGTGCCGGCGCCCTTCACCAGGTCCGCCCAGGTCGCCGGGGGCTGGACGCCGGCGTCGGAGAACGCCTGCGGCCGGTACCAGATGATCGACTTGTAGGCCGCCTTGGCGATCACGCCGTAGGTCTTGCCCTGGTAGGAGCCGAGGTCCTTCCAGTACGGCGAGAAGTTCTGCGACACCTCCGACACCGCGTCGGCGCCGAGCGGCTTCAGCTGGCCCTTGGCGGCGTACTGGTCCATCAGCCCGGGCTGCGGCAGGATCGCCACGTCCGGCGGGTTGTGCGCGGCCAGCTTCGGGCCGAGGTAGGCGTCGGTGTTCTCACCGGTGGAGGCGTACTGGACGGTCGCGCCCGTCTGCTTCTCGAACGCCTGCAGGACCTTGCGGAAGTTGGTCTCCTCCGTGCCGGTCCACTTGGCGGCCACCGAGACGGTGACGCCCTTCAGCTCCGTCCCCCCGGCCGAGGTCTTCGAGCCGCCGCCCTTGTCGTCGTCCC
The DNA here is from genome assembly GCF_039529375.1 of Actinomadura napierensis. Lineage (NCBI taxonomy): Bacteria > Bacillati > Actinomycetota > Actinomycetes > Streptosporangiales > Thermomonosporaceae > Actinomadura > Actinomadura napierensis. Next base: position 3,251 of record NZ_BAAAMR010000218.1, on the reverse strand, counting down.
CGCCGCCGCACGCGGCCGCGGCCGACAGCAGCAGTCCCGCCGCGACGGCGGCCCCCACCGTCCTGCGGCCCATCACACCTCTGCTGACGCTCATCCCTCATCCTTCCTGGGCGATCCGGCGTCGTCCGATCCCCAGATCGACGCGCCGGACTCGATATCGAAGAAGTGCAGGCGACCGGTGTCGACGCGGATCGTCACCGGGTCGCCGACCTTCACGCGGGTGCGGGGGCTGAACCTCGCGACGAGGTCCGTGCGGGGGCGCTCCATGTGCCCCAGCACGTCGGTCCCCGCGTCGCGGGCGAGCTCCTTGGTGTCCTCGGTGACGACCTGGGCGGCCTCGACCGCGAAATGGACCAGCACGTCCGAGCCCATCGCCTCCACGAGGTCGGCGGTGGAGGTGAGCCCGGACCCTCCGGGCGCGTCCACGAGCTCGGAGTCCTCCATGTCCTCGGGGCGGATGCCGACGACGACGTCGCGCCCGAAGTAGGACGCCAGGGCGGGGCGCTCGGTCAGCGCCTCGCCGGCGAGCGTCAGGGTCTGGCCGCCGATCTCCAGGCGCGGGTTCGCCGCGTCCCCGGACAGCGTGCCGTGCAGCAGGTTCATGGCGGGTGAGCCGATGAAGCCGGCGACGAACAGGTTCGTCGGCCGGTCGTAGAGCTCCTGCGGCGGTGCCACCTGCTGGAGCTCGCCCTTCTTCATCACCGCGACCCGGTCGCCGAGCGTCATCGCCTCGGTCTGGTCGTGGGTGACGTAGATCGTGGTGACGCCGAGGTCGCGCTGGATGCGGGCGATCTCGGCGCGCATCTGGACGCGCAGCTTGGCGTCGAGGTTGGACAGCGGCTCGTCCATCAGGAACGCCTGCGGCTCGCGGACGATCGCGCGGCCCATCGCCACCCGCTGGCGCTGCCCGCCCGACAGGTTGCGGGGCTTGCGGTGCAGGTGGTCGGTGAGGCCGAGGATCTCCGCGGCGTGGTCGACCTTCTGCCGGATCTCCCTCTTGGGCAGCTTGCGCAGCGACAGCCCGAACCCGATGTTGTCGCGCACCGACAGGTGCGGGTAGAGGGCGTAGCTCTGGAAGACCATGGCGACGTCGCGGTCGCGCGCGGGGACCCGGTTGACGGCGCGGCCGCCGATCGCGACGGTGCCCTCGGAGATGTCCTCCAGGCCGGCGACCATCCGCAGGGCGGTGGTCTTGCCGCAGCCGGACGGTCCGACCAGCACCAGGAACTCGCCGTCGGCGATGCTGAGGTTCAGGTCGGTCACGGCCCGCGTCCCGTCGGGATACACCTTCCCGACGCTGGTCAGGTCGACCTCTGCCACGGCGTCTCCTCTGCTTGACAAGCGCTACCCCGGCGTAACTTGAAACAAGGTGGTACAGGGCGGAACGGCCGGATCGCAATACGCGCGGCACCGGCTGACGCATTTGGTACAGAGATCGTTACCGACCCGTTTCCGGGCTATTTTCCGCCATCCGAAAACAAGCAGAGGGCGCGGACGGAAACCCGCCCGCGCCCTCTGCGCGCGTTGTCCCGGAAGCGCTCCGGGAACCGGGCCTCAGCCGACGACCGCCAAGCCGCGCTCGGTCACGTTCATCGGCTCGTAGCCGTCCTCGGTGCACACCACGATGTCCTCGATGCGGGCGCCGTGCGGGCCGGGGTAGATGCCCGGCTCGATCGAGAACGCCATTCCCGGCTCCAGCGGCTCGCGGTTCCCCGCCACGATGTAGGGGTCCTCGTGCGACTCCAGGCCGATGCCGTGCCCGGTGCGGTGGAAGAAGTGCTCGCCGTGCCCCGCCGCCGCGATGACGTCGCGGGCCGCCGCGTCCACCGCCTCCGGCGTCACGCCCGGCCGGACCGCCTCGCACGAGGCGCGCTGCGCCTCCTCCAGCACCGCGAAGTACGCGGCGTAGTCGGCGGGCGGCTCGCCCACGCAGTAGTTGCGGGTGGAGTCCGAGCAGTAGCCGCTCGGCATCGTCCCGCCGATGTCGACGACCACCGGCTCGCCGCGCCGGATCACCCGGTCCGACAGCTCGGCGTGCGGGTTCGCCCCGTTCGGGCCCGACCCGACGATGACGAAGTCGACCGCCTCGTGCCCCTCGTCGATGATCGCCTCGGCGATGTCCCGGCCGACCTCCCGCTCGGTCCGCCCGGCCCGCAGCAGGTCCGGGACGCGGCGGTGCACCCGGTCGATCGCCGCGCCGGCCTCGCGGAGCGCCGCCACCTCGGCCGCGCTCTTGCGCATCCGCAGCTCCCGCAGCACGCCGCCCGCCGCGACCTGCTCGGCGCCCGGCAGCGCGGCGCGGAACCGCAGCGCCATCACCGCCCACATCCGGTCGGCCACGCCCACCGACGCCAGGCCGCCGGGCAGCCGGCGCGCGACCAGCGCGTACGGGTCGTCGGTCTCGTCCCACGGCACCAGCTCCACGCCGAGCGAGCCCGCGGGCGACTCGTGCGCCGCCGGCAGCTCCAGCCGCGGCACGACCAGGAACGCCTCGCCGTCGGCCGGCACCACCAGGCAGGTGAGCCGCTCCAACTGCTTGGCGTCGTACCCGGTGACGTAGCGCAGGTCCGGGCCGGGGGTCAGCAGCACCGCGCCGAGGCCCGCCTGTTCGGTGGCCTCCCGCACCCGTCCGAGGCGCTCGCGCGGATACAACTCCGTTGTCACATCCGTCTCCATACCGGTCGCGGTGCCGGGCCGCGCCCCCGCCGAAACGCGCGGGCCGCGCCGTCGTCCACCGCTTCCTCCTCCCTGTGACCTGCTCCTGTTACATTCTGTCCGTGCTCCGACACAGTTCGTACCGCCTCGGATACCGCACCAGGATCCCAACAATGATCCCAACAAGGCAGGGCCGCCGCCGCTCCGGCCCGCCCGCGCCGGCCCGCCGCGGCTGAGCCGATGCGGCACGACCGAGACGCCGCCCGCCCCGGGAAGCCGGCCCCCGAACCCGGCGCGGTCCTCGCCGCCGCCGTCGTCGAACAGGCCAAGGGCATGCTGGCCGAGCGGTTCGGCTGCGGTGTGGAGGCCGCCTACGACCACCTGCTGGAGCTGGCCTCCGACTCCGGGATGGAGCCGGAGACGGCCGCCGCGCTGCTGCTCGGCGCCGACCCCGATGTGCCCGGCGGGCACCCGGCCCACGGCGGCGTGCCGGAGCCGCGCACGGCGCCGGACGGCGGTCCTGCCGCTCTCGGCGCCACCGCGCAGGCCGCCGAGCCCGCCGCGGACCCCGCCGACCCCGGCGACCCCGCCGACCT
>NZ_BAAAMR010000217.1:0-6236 GCF_039529375.1 Actinomadura napierensis | reverse complement strand
CCGGGAACGCCGCCAGCTCGGCGCCCCGCAGGAGGTCGTCGCCGCCGCCGACCTGGCCGCCGAGGACGCCGGCGGAGGCGGGGTCGCCGATCGTGCCGAGCCCGTGCGCGATGGCGATCCGCACTTCCCGGGACGCGTCGCCGGCCGCCCGTGCGACCCCGTCCGCCGCGTCGTGCGCGACGAGCCCGCGGACGGCCTGCAGCCGGACGCGCTGATCGGGATCGGCCAGCGCGCCGGCGAACAGCTCCGCGGTGCCGAGCCGCAGCGCCCGCAGGACGTCCAGGACGGCCGCCCGCACCTGCGCGTCCGGGACGCCGAGGGCGCCGGTCAGCGCGTCCCGCACCTCCGAAGTCGCCGGCAGGACCTCGACCAGTTCGCGGAGCGCCGTCGCCGCGGCGTGCCGGACCGAGCCGTGCCCGTCGGCGAGCGCGGACGCGAGGGCGCCCGCGACGCCGTCCGGGACGACCTCGGTGAGCGTCGCGACGGCGGCGCGCCGCACCTTCGGGTCCGGGTCGGACAGGTAGGCGGCGACCGCGCCGACGTCCGGCTCGGTCTCGGCGAGCCGCTGCAGCTCCAGTAGCCGCGGGGACCGTCCGACCGCGGGCGCCGGACGGGTCCCCGCGGCCGGGCCGGGCGCGACCGCGACCGGTGCGGAGGTGGCCGTGCCGAGCACCTGCGGCTCGGCCCCGTCCGGGACGGTGAACTCCTCGACGGGGACGAGGTACGGGGCGACCGGCCGCTTCACGAACTCCATCGCGCCGTCGCCGCGGCGCCGCAGGTTGAGGTGGAACATCCACTCGGCGTCGTCGCGTTCGGGCAGGTCGGCGCGGTCGTGGTAGAGGCCCCAGCGGCTCTCGGTGCGGGTGAGGGACGACCGGGCGGCCATCTCGGCGCAGTCGCGGATGAAGGTGACCTCGGCGCAGCGCATCAGCTCGTGCGGGGTCCGCGCGCCCATCGCGGCGATCTCGGCCTCCATCCGCGCGAACGTCTCGACGGCGAGGTCGAGCCTGGTCCGCGTCTTGGGCGGCGCGACGTAGTCGTTGACGAACCGGCGCAGCTTGTACTCCACCTGCGGCTGCGGCGGGCCGTCCGGGTGGCGCAGCGGCCGGTAGATCAGCTCGTGCGCGGCCCGGATCTGGTCCTCCGGCAGCGCACCCGGCGTGCCGAGATTGGCGGAGGCGTCCGCGCCCGCCAGATCGCCGAAGACGAACGCGCCGATCATGTAGTTGTGCGGCACGCAGGCCAGGTCGCCCGCCGCGTACAGGCCGGGGACGGTGGTGCGGGCGTTCTCGTCCACCCAGACGCCGGACGCCGAGTGCCCGCCGCACAGCCCGATCTCGGAGATGTGCATCTCCACGTCGTGGGTGCGGTAGTCGTGGCCGCGGCCCGCGTGGAAGGTGCCGCGGGTCGGCCGCTCGGTGGTGTGCAGGATGCCTTCGAGGGCGGTCAGCGTCTCGTCCGGCAGGTGGGTGAGCTTGAGGTAGATCGGGCCGCGCGCGGAGTCGATCTCCCGCTTGACCTCGGACATCATCTGCCCGGACCAGTAGTCGCAGTCGACGAACCGGGTCCCCTCGGCGTTGACCTGGTAGCCGCCGAAGGGGTTGGCGACGTAGGCGCACGCGGGCCCGTTGTAGTCCTTGATGAGCGGGTTGATCTGGAAGCACTCGATGCCGCTCAGCTCGGCGCCCGCGTGGTAGGCCATGGCGTAGCCGTCGCCCGCGTTGGTCGGGTTCTCGTACGTCCCGTACAGGTAGCCGGACGCGGGCAGGCCGAGCCGTCCGCACGCGCCGGTCGCCAGGATGACCGCGCCGGCCGACACCGTCACGAACTCGCCGCTGCGGGTGTCGAACCCGACCGCCCCGACGGCGCGCCCGCCCGATGTCAGGACGCGCACCGGCATGACGCGGTTCTCGATCGTCACCTTCTCCCGGATGGAGCGCTGCCGCAGCACCCGGTAGAGCACCTTCTTGACGTCCTTGCCCTCGGGCATCGGCAGGACGTAGGAGCCGGAGCGGTGGACGCGGCGCACGGCGTACTCGCCGTGCTCGTCCTTCTCGAACTTCACGCCGTACTTCTCGAGCCGCTTCACCATGGCGAACCCGCGCGTCGCGGTCTGGTGGACGGTCCGCTGGTTCACGATGCCGTCGTTGGCGCGGGTGATCTCGGCGACGTAGTCCTCCGGCGTGGCCTTGCCCGGGATGACCGCGTTGTTGACGCCGTCCATGCCCATGGCGAGCGCCCCGGAGTGCCGGACGTGCGCCTTCTCCAGCAGCAGCACGGACGCGCCGTGCTCGGCGGCGGTGATCGCGGCCATCGTGCCGGCGGTGCCGCCGCCGATCACCAGCACGTCGGCGCTCAGCTCGCGCCGCTCGGTCACGGCGGGGATCTCCATCACACGGTCTCCTTCGTCTCGATCTCCCGCGTCCCGGGGCGCGCGCCCAGCGCCGCGAGGACCTCCTCGCGGGACGGGGACACGGGGAACCGCGCGGTGGCGCCGCCCGCGCCGAGCACGACGACGCGGTGGCCGATCAGCAGCGCCTCGTCCACGTCGTGGGTGACGAACACGACGGTCGCGGGCGCGTCGGCGATGACGTCGAGCAGCAGGCGCTGCATGCTCGCGCGGGTCTGGGCGTCCAGGGCGCCGAACGGCTCGTCCATGAGGATCGCGCGGGGCCCGGCGGCGAGGGTGCGGGCGAGCTGGACGCGCTGGCGCATCCCGCCGGACAGCTCGCGGGGCAGCCGCCCGGCGGCGTCGCCGAGGCCCACCCGCTCCAGCCAGCGGTCCGCCGCCGCGCGCCGCTCCGCCCGCCTTACGCCGCGCAGCGCCAGTGCGAGCTCGACGTTGCGGCGCGCGGTCCGCCAGGGAAGCAGCGCGTCGTCCTGGAACATCAGCGCGCGGTCGGCGGACGGCCCGGTGACGGGCTCACCGCCCGCGAGGATCCGCCCGGACGTGGCGGGCAGCAGCCCCGCGAACGCCCGCAGCAGCGTGGACTTGCCGCAGCCGGACGGTCCGAGCACGGCGAGGATCTCGCCCGGCTCGGCGGTCAGGTCGAGCCCGGTGACGACGGCCCGGCCGCCGTAGCCGAGCGTCACGTCCTCGGCGCGCAGTTCGAGTCCGCTCATGACGAACGCTCCTCCCCGGGCAGCCAGCGGGTCAGCCGGCGGCCGGTCAGCTCCACGGCGGCGGAGGTGAGGTAGCCGAGCAGCCCGATGGTGGCCATCCCGACGAGCACGCCGGGGTAGTCGACGATCGTGTACGCCTGCCAGGTCCGGTAGCCGACGCCGAAGTCGCCGGAGATCATCTCGGCGGAGATCACGCAGATCCACGCGACGCCCATCCCGATGGACAGGCCGCCGAACACCCCGGGCAGGATCCCCGGCAGGACGACCCCGAGCAGCACCCGGGTCCGGCTCCCGCCCAGCGTGCGGACCGCGTCCTCCCAGACGACCGGGAGCGACTTGACCGCGTGCCGGGTGCCGACGAGGACGGGGAAGAACGCGGCGGCGAAGGTGATGAACACGATGCCCTGCTCGTTCGCGGGGAACAGCAGGATCGCGACCGGCACCAGCGCGATCGCCGGGATGGGCCGGGCGACCTCGAACAGCGGCTGCAGGACGTCGCCCGCCCACCGCGACCGGGCGGTGGCGATGCCCGCCGCGACGCCGAGGACGGCGGCGAGTGCGAACCCGGTGAGGATGCGGACGAGGCTCTGCGCGACGTCCTGCCAGTACTGGGCGTGCTCGATCTGGCGGCCGAACTCGTGCAGCACGTCCACCGGGCCGGGGAACCGGTCGAAGCGCACCCACAGCCGCACGTTCGCGGCGGTCAGCATCTGCCACACCGCGACCGCGGCCAGGAGGGACGCGATGCGGACGGGCCAGCGGAGGTGGCGGCTCACGCGCTCCTCACCGCCTCGTCATAGGTGACGACCTTGGCGCCGGAGCGGGCGGAGACGTACTTCTGCGCGCCCTCGTCCGTCGCGAACGGCTTGAACCGCTGCCCCGCCTTCGCCGACGGGTCCTCGACCCAGACGTCCTTGTCGGCGAACCAGCGGGTCCCGGTGGTGGCGTCGGGGATGTAGACGGCCCTGAGCTTCTTCCCCTGCCCCTGTAGCGCGCGCACGTTCTTCAGCAGGCAGACGGGGTCGGCCACGGGCCGCGTCTCGTCCTCGCCCTGAACCCACACCTCGCCCGCTGTCGCCGGGTCGTCCACCTTGGTCTTGCACACCTCGTCGGTTCCGGTGATGGCGGCGGGGTTGGCGGTGGACGCGGCGGCGCGGTCGTAGGACTCGCCGTACGCCTTCCTGATGTAGGTGTCGTTGATGAAGGGCCCGACGTCCAGCGGCGTCTGGATGACCCCGATCGACTTCAGGAACGGCACGTCGTGCACGAACGCGTCCTTCAGCCCCTGCTTGATGGTGGTGTCGAAGGTGGCGACGCCACCCGCGCCGTTGTAGAGGTAGACGGTCTCGGCGGGCAGCCCGGTGGTGGACGCCACCGACTCGGCCGCCGCCAGCGGGTGCGCGTGCAGGTAGTTCGTCGCGTCGATCTGCGCGCGCAGGAACGCGTCCAGCACCTTGCCGTTCTTGCCGGCGAACTGGTTGCGCACCACCACGCCGTGGAACGTCGGCACGTTCAACTGCCCGCCGTCGTAGAGCAGGCGGGCCTGCCCCTTGTTCACCAGCAGGCCGGGCCAGGCGACGAACTGCGCGAACGCCGCCGCGCTGCCCGCCTGCAGCGCCGACGCGCCGACCGTGGGCTGCTGGTTCTCCACCTTGACGTCCTTGGACGGGTCCAGCCCGTACTTGCGCGCCGCCTGGACGAACGTGCCGTGCCCGGCCGAGCCGACGCTCGTCGAGACCGTCTCGCCCTTGAGGTCGCGCAGCGTCTTCGCCTTGGAGTCCGGGGCGACGACCACGCCGTTCAGCGAGCCGCGCATGTTGTAGCCGGTCACCGCCACCCACGAGGTCTTCGCGTCGCCGCCCTGCGCCTGCGCCCGCGAGCCGTTGATCAGCAGCGGGTAGTCGCCCATCGAACCGATGTCGATCTTCCCGGCGAGCATCTGCGCGGTGATCGGCGCGCCGGTGTCGTAGTCGCGCCACACGACCGAGTACTTCGTGCCGTCCTGCTTCCCGAGCGCCTTGAGGCGCTTCTCGAAGGAGCCAAGCGAGCGCAGCAGCGTCCCGGCGGTGACGGTGTTGATGGTCTTGGACTGGTATCCCACGACGATCTGCCCGGAGCCGCCGCCGGCGGCGGCGTTCCCCGCGACCGTGCAGCCGGCCAGCAGCGGCAGGAGGGCGGCGCCGGCGGTCAGCGTCCTGTTCTTCGCGTTCATCGGTCGGTGAGCCCTTCAGCGCAGCAGGTAGGGCATGTTGACGGTCACGGCCCCGGTCGGGCAGCGGTCGGCGCACGGCCCGCAGTACCAGCACTCGTCCACGTGCATGTACGCCTTGCCGGTCTCCGGGTGGACGGCCAGCGCGTCCAGCGGGCAGACGTCGATGCACAGGGTGCAGCCGTCGATGCAGAGCGCCTCGTCCACCGTCACGGGGACGTCGGCGCGGTTCTCCACGAGGGACATGGGTTCTCCAGTGGTGGGCGGGCACGCGGGACGCACGGCGCGGAGGTCGTGCGGAGGCCGTGCGCAGGTTCCGACAAAACCTACTAAATCAATAGGAATAGGGGAATAGAGGGCGCGTTACGCCACCCGAAAACCTGCGCACACCGCGCTGAACTGCACGAACGCGTTACACCGCCGGCCTTCCGCCACCTGCCGCGCCGCCATCGCCACGCACGCGCCCCGCCGCCCGGTCACGCCGGACACCGGGCGCCCGTTGCGGCGCACTCCCTGCGATCCCGGCAGGCAGCGGCAGGTTCCGGGCCCGGCAATGCTTGATCCAAAAGGGCGAAACCGGTCACCGGGAGGACTAACATCGGACTACGTGACGAGCATCGGACTTGACAGCGCAGACCTGGCCGGCCTCGACGTCGACGCCATCGTGATCGGAGCCGTCCCGGCGGACGGCGGTGCCGCCCCCGCCGCCGGCGCCGAGGACCTCGACCGCGCCATGGACGGGAGGCTCGCCGCGGCGCTCGGCGCGCTCGGCGCCACCGGCAAGCCCGGCGAGATCACCAAGCTGCCCACGCTGGGCGCCGTCACCGCCCCGGTGATCGTCGCCGCCGGGCTGGGCGAGGACCCCTCCGCCGAGGACCTGCGCCGCGCCGCCGGCGCCGCCGGG
>NZ_BAAAMR010000216.1:0-6262 GCF_039529375.1 Actinomadura napierensis | reverse complement strand
GCGCGTCCGGGCGGCCGGCGACGGGCCCGGCGGCGGGCCCGGCGACGGGCCCGGCGACGGGGCCGGCGACGCGCTGCGGGCGCGGGTCGGGCCGTGCGGTGCTCCATCGGACGGCCCCCTCTCCGAAGGCCCGGCGGTTTCGGCTGCCAGGGACGAGTGCCAGGGTCGCGTGCCGGTGCGGGCGGCGGCAACCCGGGGTCAGAAATGGACGGTGAGCAGGGCCAGGACGGCGACACCGGCGGTGAGCCAGGCGGCGTAGTCGCCGATGTGCCCCGAGTGCAGGGCGTGCAGGCGGGCGGCCGTGGCGGTGGCGGCGCGCGCCAGAGTTCCCGGGGAGGCGTCGGTGCGTTCGGCGGTGCGGCGGCGCACGGCGTGCACGGCGATCAGCGCGGCCAGCAGCAGGGTGACGAGGAACCCGGCGACGCCCGAGGCGGTCCAGGGGTCGGCGGGCACCGAGTGGGGGTGGGGGACGCGGCCGTCCAGCACCAGGGCGGCGTAGCCGTCGCGGTCGGCGAACATCGCGGCGGCGGCGCCGACGGGGCCCCCGGGGATCAGCCCGGCCAGCAGCGCGGCCAGGAGCAGGACGAGGCCGGGGGTGACCATCGTCCAGGGCAGGTTGCGCAGGATGGGGCGGGTCTCGGGGTCCTCGTGACCGCCGCCGGCGGGGTGCGCGGTGTCCTGACCGCCGCGGGCGGGGTCCTCCTCGGCGGGGGTGCCGCGGTACACCCCGAGCCAGACGCGCAGGACGGCGCCGGCGGTGAGCGCGGACGCCGCGATGGCCAGCGGGGTGAACCACCACCAGCCGAGTTCCTCGGCGGCGTGCTCGGTGACGGCGTGCCCGGCGTACAGGCCGGACGGGGGCAGCCCGGCCAGACCGAGCGCGCCGAGCAGGAACGTGGCGCCGGTGACGGGCATGCCGCGTCCGCGTCCGCGCAGTTCGTGCTCGTCGACGGTCTGGTGCCGGTTCAGCAGGGCGCCGGCGGCCAGGAACAGGGCGCCTTTCACGCCGGCGTGCCCGGCGAGGTAGTAGGCGGTGCCGGCCAGGGCGTCCGGGCCGTGGGCGGCGACGCCGACCAGCAGCAGCCCGACGTGGCTGACGGTGGAGTAGGCCAGCAGCCGTTTGATGTGGTGCTGCAGGACGCACATGACGGCGCCGAGCAGCGCGGCGGCGGCGCCGAGGACGGCGATGGCGCGCAGCGGGACCAGCCCGGCGAACGTCGCCCAGTAGGTGCGGGCGATGCCGTAGACGCCGAGCGGCACCATGATGCCGGAGAACAGCACGCAGACGGGGGTGGGGGCGACGGCGTGGGCGTCGGCGAGCCAGAAGTGGAAGGGGACGGCGGAGGCCTTGACCAGGTAGCCGGTGCAGATCAGTACGAACGCGGCGGTGACGAGGGCGTCGCCGTGCCCGCCGGTGCCGGTGCCGAGCAGGTGGCGGCCGGCGGTGGCCATGCCGAGCTCGCCGGTCCGCGCGTACACCAGGGCGATGCCGGCGAGGGTGAGGTAGGCGCCGATCGACTGGATGATGCCGAAGTTGAGGGCGCCGTGGACGGTGGAGGGCTCTTCGGAGCGGTAGCCGGTGAGCGCGAACGCCACGACGCTCATCAGCTCGAAGAACACGAACGCGTCGAACAGGTCGCCGGTGTAGACGTAGGCGACCATCGCCGCCAGGAACAGCAGCATCAGGGTGTGGAAGATCGCCTGGACCTCGGTGAAGTACCGCCAGGAGAACAGCAGCGCGGCGAGGGTGAGCAGCGCGGTGATGAGGGCGAGGCCGGCGGCGAGGGGGTCGGCGACCAGGGGGATGCCGACGCCGGTGGCCGGTCCCCAGCCGCCCAGCCAGCTGACCTGGGCGTGGTGGGGGGCGCGGGTGAGGGTGAGGGCCGACAGCGCGGCGACGGCGGCGACGGCCAGGACGGCGGCGAGGTCGACGGCCAGCCGCGGCAGCCACCGTCCGGCGGTGGCCAGCAGCGCGGCGGTCAGGACGGGGACGGCGACGGTGATCTGCAGGATCACGATTCGAGCGACCTCAGCTCGCCGGGGTCGAGGGTGCCGCGCCGTTTGGCGACCTGGACGGTCAGGGCGAGCAGCAGTGCGGTGACGGTGGCGCCGACGACGATGTCGGTGAGGGTCATGGCCTGCACGACGGGGTCGGTGACGGGGCGTCCGTGGGGCGGCCGGTCGGAGAAGACGGGGGCGGTGGCGCCGTAGCGGTAGCCGATCGCCAGCAGCAGCACGTAGGTGCCGGACTGGGTGATCGACAGGCACACCACGGCGTGGATCAGGTCGCGGCTGGTGACGATGCCGTAGATCCCGATGAGGATGATCCAGCCGGCGGTCAGGTAGGGCAGGTGGCTCACGAGGGCTCCCCGGGTGGTTCGCGCACGAGCAGTGCCTGTTCGAAGAACTTGCCGATGAGCAGGACCAGCGCGCAGCCGACCTCGACGCCGACGGCGCCGTTGAGGGCGGGGACGGCGCCGGCGGCGGCCAGGGCCATCGCGACGAACACGCCGGCGGCGAGCGCCTCGGTGGACTCGAACACCGGGATGGGCCGCAGCCGCTGCAGGGCGGGGTAGTCGCCGGCGAGGTAGAGCAGGTGGATGGCGGTGCCGAGGATGACGCCGCCCTGGAATCCGCCGCCGGGCGACTGGGCGCCGTGCGCGACGACGTAGACGCCGATGAGCAGGGTGACGGGCAGCAGCAGGTAGCCGACGATGCGCAGGGCGTCCGACACCTCGGCGGGGCCGTGCCGGTGGGTGGCGCCCTGGTCCTCGGCCTCCTTGCCGACGACGCGCAGCAGCACCACCGCGCCGATCGCCGACGCCATCAGGATCAGCTCCTCGCCGATGGTGTCGAAGGCGCGCTGGTCGAAGTTGACCGAGGAGACGGTGTTGGTGGTGGACTCGCGCAGGGCCTGGTGGACGGCGCGGTCGCCGTAGGGGTGCAGGGCGCCGCCGAAGCGGGGCAGGTCGAGGGCGCCGGCGGTGAACAGGGCGGCGCTGCCGGCGGCGCCGGCGGCGAACAGCAGGATGCGGGTGCGGGTCCTCATGCGGGCGCCCTCATCGCGCGTCCCCTCCCGCGCCGCCCGCGCTGCCGGCGGTGGTGCCGGTGGTGTCGTTGTCGGGATGCCGGTCGTCCTCGCCGGTGTCGCCTCCCTTGCGGTGGCGGCGGGTGGCGTGCAGGGCGAGGACGACGATGAGGGGGACGACGACGGTGCCGACGCCGATCTGCGACATGGCGACGTCGGGGGCCTGCAGGACGAGGAACAGCACCCCGAGGACCATCCCGTAGCCGGACAGGACGATGGCCTGGCGGGCGGGGTCGCGGGTCAGCACGACCGCGGTGGCCATGAAGGCGGCCATCATCAGCGCGGTGACGATGAGGGCGTCGGCGAGCGGGCCGGAGAACGGGTCGCTCACGGCGCTTCTCCTTCCCGCGCGTCCCGGCCGCGTGGGCCGGTGCCCGCTCGCGTGGTGGCGCCTTCGGCGCGGGCGACGGCCTGGCCGGCGGTGACGACGGTGGCGGGTCCGGTGGCGGCCAGCAGCACCCCGATCACGGCGATCTTGACGACGTCGTGCCAGGACGACCAGGGGTGCAGGGCGAGCCCGGCCAGCAGCAGCGGGGCGGCGAGCGCGGTGACGGGCGCGACGGCGTGCAGCCGGGCGGCGGCGCCGCGGGTGAGGAGCAGCCGCAGCCCGGCCAGCACGCACACGGCGGTGCCGGCCCAGGTGAGGGTGTCGGCGAGCAGGGTCATGTGCCTCCCGTTCGGTTCACGGCTTCTCCGTCCCGTCACCCGTCCTGTCACAGGGTCCGGCTGAAGAACCGGGCGAACACCAGGGCCCCGGCGAACGACAGCAGGGCCAGGATGAGGGCGACGTCGAGGTAGGAGGTCCGCCCGTAGGCGGAGGCGAGCAGGGCGAGCACGAGGGTGACCAGGGGGCCGGTGACGATGAGGCCGGCGAGCCGGTCGACGGGGCGTCCGCGCAGGGTGGTCAGCAGCGCGGGCAGCACGGCGGCGACCAGGATCACCAGGGCGGGGACGGCGATGCTCATCGCGCCTCCGGCCCGCCGCCGGCGCGCCCGCCCTGCTCACCGGAGCACTGCTCGCCGGATGCCTGCCCGAGGGCGGGCTGGTCGTCGGGGGAGCGGATGAGGCCGGTGGCGCGCAGCCGCCGCTCGAACCGCGAGGGGTGCGGGGTGAGGCGGTGGACGGTCAGCGCTCCGTGCTCGGGGTCGACGCCGCCGACGTAGGTGGCGGGCGAGGTCGACACCAGCAGGGTGGCGGCGCCCCGGTTGGCGGCGCCGGGGGCGGCGTCCAGGCGGGTCCAGGTGCCGCCGGACGCGACGACGACGGCGACGCGGGCGCTGTCGACGACGATCTGGGCGGGCAGCAGCGCCAGCGGGGCCGCCAGCCGGGCGGGCGGGACGGGCCGCAGCCCGAGCGCCAGGTCGGCGGCCGGGCTGCGGCGCCCGGCGAGGTCGCGGGCGGCGCCGGTGCTGAACAGGGCGCGGCGTCCGCCGGTGGCGACCGCGGCCGCGAACGCGGCGACGACGGCGCCGACGGTGATCTCGGTGAGGTCGATCGTGGAGATCAGCGAGAGGTAGAGCGCGAGCAGGACGGCCCACCAGGCGAGCGGTTCGGCGGCCAGGCGCGCTGGGCCGCCGCGCGTCAGCGGGATCGTGCGGGCGGCGCCGGGCCCGGCCTGCGGCAGGCGGGACGGGCGCCCCGGCGGCGGATCCGGTGGCGGATCGGGCGGCGGATCGGGCGGCCTCGGGGTGGGTGGCGTCATGCCGATCGCATACCCCGGCGGACGGTTCCAACCGTGATCGGCGGCCCCCGGAGGCCCGACCCGACCCGTCCAGAGCCCGTTTTCTACCCGCCTGGGGCGTATGCCGGGGCATGTTTGCGCGTGGCGGGCGGGGTAGGCCGCGCTACAGGACGACCGTCCCGGCGCGCCCGCGCACGGCACAGGGAGGGACGCATGACGAGGTTCGGGTACTTCCTGTCCAGCGAGGAGCACGCCCCCGGCGAGCTGGTGCGGCAGGCGCGGCTGGCGCAGGAGGCCGGGTTCGAGGCGCTGTGGATCTCCGACCACTTCCATCCGTGGCTGGACGAGCAGGGCCAGGCCTCGTTCGTGTGGTCGGTGATCGGCGCGATCTCGCAGGCGACGTCGCTGCCGGTGGGGACGGCGGTGACCTGCCCGCTGGTGCGCACGCACCCGGCGATCGTGGCGCAGGCCGCGGCGACGTCGGCGCTGCTGACCGGCGGCCGTTTCACCCTCGGCGTCGGCACCGGCGAGTTCCTCAACGAGCACATCGTCGACTCGCGCTGGCCGCCCGCGGCCGAGCGGATGGACATGCTGGAGGAGGCCGTCGAGCTGATGAGGCGGCTGTTCACCGGCAAGCTGGTCACCCACCGCGGCGATCACTACCGGCTCGACACCGCCCGCCTGTACAGCGTCCCGGACGAGCCGCCGCCGATCTACATGTCGGGGTTCGGGAACAAGGCGGCGACGCTGGCGGGCCGGATCGCCGACGGGTTCATCTGCATGATGCCCGAGGCGGACCTGGTGAAGGTGTTCCGCGACTCGGGCGGCGAGGGCAAGCGGGTGCAGGGCGGGCTGAAGGCGTGCTGGGCGGCCGACGAGGCGCAGGCGCGGCGGACCGCGCTGCGGCTGTGGGCCAGCGACTACCTGCCGGGGGAGGCCAACCAGCTGCTGCCGCAGCCGCGGCAGTTCCGGCAGCTGGCGCAGCTGGTGACCGAGGACATGGTCGCCGAGCGGGTGCCGTGCGGCCCCGACCCCGAAGTGCACGCGCGGGCGCTGCGCGCCTACGTCGACGCCGGGTACGAGGACGTGTTCGTCACCCAGATCGGCCCCGACCAGGACGGCTTCTTCGACTTCTACTCCCGCGAGGTGCTGCCCCGCCTGCGCGGCTGACCCCGCGTCCGGCACCCGGATCCATGCGGCCGTTCCCCGCGCGGCCGTCCCTCCGAGAACCACCCACCCCCGAGATCCCCCCGATGGAAGGAACGAAGATGGAAACCCCCTCGGTGCCCGGCAAGGGCCCCGGACAGATCGGCGAGAACGCCGGACGGGTCGGCGCGGCCGCGTCCGGCGCGGCGAAATCGGCCGCCGAGACCGGCTCGGACGCCGCGCGCGACACCGCGCAGGGCACCGCCGGTGCCGCGCAGGGCACCGTCCGCGCCGCGGGCGCGGGCGTCGGCGAAGGCACGGCGGCCGTCCAGCAGTTCGGCGGGATC
>NZ_BAAAMR010000215.1:0-6481 GCF_039529375.1 Actinomadura napierensis | reverse complement strand
CGGACTCGCCGCGGGCGGCGGCGCGGACGGCGGCGGCGAGCTCGGCGCGCTGGGCGGCGGCCTCCTCGTAGCGCAGGTCGGCGGCGAGCCGGTCGATGCGGACCTGCGCGGCGGCCACGACGGGCCGCACGTCCCCCTCCATGATCGCGCGGGCGGTCTCGGCGTGCACGCCGTAGGCGTCCGGCGACTCGCGGCCGTCGCAGGGGGCGCCGCAGCGGCCGAGGTCGGCGAGCGCGCAGCTGCGGGCGCGGCCCCGCTCGACGATCCGGACGGTGAGCCGCTGGGTGCACTGGCGCAGCGGGACGGCCTCGTGCAGCGCCGCGCGGGCCTCCTCGGCCTGCCGCCGGGACCCGATGGGGCCGAGGTAGCGGGCGCCGTCGTCGCGGCACTCGCGGACGATCGACAGCCGCGGGAACGGCTCGGCGGTCAGCTTCAGCCAGATGGCCCGCTCGGGGAACTTGGACCGCCGGTTGTAGCGGGGCTTGTGCTCGGCGATGAGGCGCAGCTCGCGGACCTCGGCCTCCAGGCCGGTGGCGCACACGATGGTCCGGACGTTCTCGGCGAGCCCGACCATCTCGCGGACGCGCGGGCGGGTCTCCGAGCCGGTGAAGTAGCTGCGCACGCGGGAGCGCAGGTCGCCGCTCTTGCCGACGTAGAGGACCTCGCCGGCGGCGTCCTCGAACAGGTAGACGCCGGGGGTGCTCGGCACGTCGTCGGCGAGGTGGCGTTTGCGGCGCTGCTCGGGGGTGGGGGCCTTGGCGAAGCCGCGCAGCTCCTCCAGGGAGGTGACGCCGAACGAGCCGAGCCGCTCGATCAGGCCGTGCAGGACCTCGACGGTGGCGCGGGCGTCGGCGAGGGCGCGGTGCGTCGGCTCGGTGCGGGTGCGGAAGAACCGGGCGAGGGTGCCGAGCTTGCAGTTGGGGACCTCGTCCTTGCCGAGGACGCGGCGCGCGAGGTCGACGGTGTCGACGACGGGGAACGCGGGCCAGGCGTACCCGCCCGCGGCGCAGGCGGCCTTGAGGAAGCCGATGTCGAACGGGGCGTTGTGCGCGACGAGGACGCACCCGCGCGCGAACTCCAGGAACGCGGGCAGCACCGAGTCCATCCGGGGGGCGGCCGTCACCATGGCGGTGGTGATGCCGGTCAGCGCGGTGATGAACGGCGGGATCGGGCCACCGGGGTCGACCAGCGTGCCGAGCTCGCCGAGCTCCGCTCCCCCGCGCACCTTGACCGCGCCGATCTCGGTGATGGCCGAGTCGGCCGCCGAGCCGCCCGTGGTCTCCAGGTCGACCACCACGAAGGTGACCTCCGCCAGCGGGGTGCCGAGGTCGTCCAGAGTGCCCTGAACCGCCCGGATCTGCCGCTGGACCTCGTGCGCAGCCGTCATGCCGGCGACCGTAGAGCACGCCACCGACAGAAGTCGGGGCCGCTAGGGTTGGGGGCGCGCCGGCACGTCCCGCCGGGCGGGGGCCGCGGGGGACGGCTCGGGGGAGCCTGCACTCCCACGAGCGGGCGCGTTCCGTCCGATCGCCCGTTCGCGCTGGTTAGGGTGCACGGTGCTCGGGAAGAGACAGCCCACCGGCGCAGCCCGGAAGGAGCGGGATCATCGACAGCGGCCCCGAAGCGAGCCCCGGCGGCCCGGAGTCCGAGCGGCGCGCGGGTCGTCCCGGCGGGCCGCCTCCCGGGCGGCCGCTTTCCCGGCCGCTTCCGGAGCCGGTCCGGCTGAACGTGGTGGAGGCCGCCGCCGAGCTGATCGGCGCGCTGCCGCCGGACGAGGTACCGGTGCCGCTGCGCCGGTTCGCGCGGTTCGAGCGGCGCAAGCGGGCCAAGCTCGCCGGGCAGCACATCGCGGCGGTGCTGGAGAAGGACCCCGAGTTCCGGCGGCGGGTGGCCGAGCCGCTGCGCGAGGCGCAGCCCGACCTGGTCGAGGCGGTGGAGGGCGGGGACGTGCCGCCGGCCGCCGACCCGGTCCGGGTCGCGGTGCTGGCCTACCTGCTGCGCCCGGACGGCTGGGCCGGCCTGGTCGAGGCGGCCCGCGCGGAGCTGGAGCGCTCGGCGACGGCGTCGGAGGAGGAGGCCGCCGAGCGGCGGGTCGCGGCGCTGAAGGAGGAGCTGGCCGCCGCGCGGGCGGCGCGCGCCTCCGAGGTCGACAAGCTGCGCGCGGAGCTGCGCGACACCAAGGCGGAGGTCGCCGAGCTGCGCCGCAAGCTGCACGACGCGCGGACGCGGTACCGGGCCGCGCAGGAGCGCGCCGAGACGCTCGCGGCCGACACCGACCGGGAGCTGGCGGCGGCGCAGGAGGGCGCGGCGGCGGCCGAGAAGGAGCTGCGCCGGCTGCGGTCGCGGGCGGCGCAGGCGGAGGCCGCGGCGGAGGCGGCGAAGCGGGCGGCGCGCGAGGGCCGCAACGTCGACGACATGCGGCTGCGGCTGCTGCTGGACGCGCTGGTGGACGCGGCGCAGGGCGTGCGGCGGGAGCTGGCGCTGCCGTCCACGATCGCCCGTCCGGCGGACGCGGTGGGCGCGCTGGAGCCGGACCGGCTGGCGCACCGGGTGCTGCCCGGCCGGGCGCTGTCGGACAGCGACCCGCAGCTGCTGGACCGGCTGCTGACGCTGCCGCAGGTGCACCTGGTGGTCGACGGCTACAACGTGACGAAGACGGGCTACGGGGAGCTGCCGCTGTCGGACCAGCGGACCCGGCTGGTGTCGGGGCTCGGCGGGCTCGCGGCGCAGACCCGCGCCGAGGTGACGTGCGTGTTCGACGGCGCGGAGCTGGACGCGCCGGTGGCCATCTCGGCGCCGCGCGGGGTGCGGGTGCTGTTCAGCCGGCCGGGGCAGACGGCCGACGAGCTGATCGGCGAGCTGGTGCGGGCCGAGCCGGTCGGCCGGGCGGTGGTGGTGGTCTCCTCCGACCGCGAGGTGGCGGACTCGGCGCGGCGCGCGAACGCGCGGCCCTGCCCGTCCACGCTGCTGCTGCGCAGGCTCGGCAGGTCGTGAGGGCGGCCGGGAGGTCTCCCGGCCGGGATGTCCGCGGGTGCGATTCTCCGCCCGCGAGCTCGCCGGTCATGCGCTGAGTGATCTTGTGCTCACACAATGTGTACAAATCAGGTGGAAGTCAATCAGATAGTGACGAATTAGTTGTGACGGTTGTGGCCCATCGCTAATGTCGTCCGCTGACGTAGTGGACGAGAGGGGCGAATCCGACCGTGGCCAACGATCTCATCGGGAAACCAGCGCACTCGCGCGACCGGAGAGCCGGCTCGACGGGGATAGGGGTCACCCGCCGCCTGGCGGTCACCGCCTGCCTGGCGGCGACCGCTTCCTTCGCGTTTCCGCAAGTGGTGGCCTACGCCAAGCCGAAGCCCACCCACGCGCAGGCGCAGAAGAAGCTCGACCAGCTCAATGAGGAGATGGACAAGAAGGTCGAGCAGTACAACCAGAACAACGAGAAGCTGAAGATCGCCAAGAAGAAGCTGTCGGCGGCCAAGAAGGCGGCCACGGAGGAGCAGGCGTCCTTCGACAAGCAGCGCTCGGCGATCGCCCAGATGGCCGCGGACGCCTACAAGAACGGCGACTCCACGGACGTGACCGGGTTCGTCGGCAGCGGCGACCCGCAGTCCGTCCTGGACCAGGCCGCGGTCTTCACCCAGCTCTCGCAGCAGCGCAGCTCGCAGCTCACCCAGTTCCTGGCGACCGCGCAGCGGCTGCGCCGCGAGCAGTCGCAGGCGCAGAGCGCCTACGACGACGTCAAGAGCAAGCACGACGAGATCGCCAAGCAGAAGCAGGACCTCGACAAGAAGGTCCGGGAGGCGAAGAAGCTGGTCCAGCAGACCGGCGGCGGCGCCTCCTCCGGCGGTTCGAGCAGCGGGACGGGCGGCACCTACAACGGCCCGGCCAGCGGCTCGGCCCGGACGGCGCTCAACTTCGCCTACGCCCAGCTGGGCAAGCCGTACTCCTACGGCGCGACCGGCCCCGGCTCCTACGACTGCTCGGGGCTCACCATGAAGGCGTGGGCGGCGGCGGGCGTCAACATCACCCGCACCACCAACTCCCAGTGGGCGGCCGTCAAGCACGTGTCCCAGAGCAATCTTCAGCCCGGTGACCTGGTGTTCTTCAGCGGGCTCTCGCACGTCGGCATGTACGTCGGCGGCGGCAAGTTCATCCACGCCCCGCACACGGGCGACGTCGTGAAGATCAGCTCGCTGTCGGGCTACTACACGTCGAACTTCTACGGCGCGGGGCGCCCCTGACGATCTTCTGAACGGGCCCCGGCGCGGGCCCGTTCGCTCCCCCCACGACAACGGATCAGGGCTGACCTGGTCCGTTGTTGATTTTGTGGGGGTTTGCCTTCTGTTGGGGCTTTGGTACCTTGTCACCACTCACGGCGCCCTCCAGGCGCCATGGTCACGCGGCGCCCTCCAGACGCCGCGGCCCCACGCGGCGCACTTCGGTGCCCGCGCACCGGGCGGCGCGCCCCACGCGTCGTCCCCCAGGGCGGCACGACCCACGCGTCGCCCCGCGGCACCGGGAGAGCGTGCCGCACCGGTCTCCACCGAGACCCGGCCGGCCCGGCCCACCGTGCGCACGCCGGCAGCGTGCATGGCGCTGAGAGCGCGCCACGGCGGTCCACAGAGGGCTCCGGCCCCGGGCGGTTCCCCAGGACAGGGGGCCGCCGCCATCACAACATCAGCGCCGCTCTTTCGCACGCGGGACAAAGGGTCCCGCGCCCGGGCCCCATGACGCCCTCAGGATCGCAGCGGCAGCGCCGAGTCCGCGCAGACGGCGCGGAGCCGGGGACCCAATCCACCGGAAGTCCGGAGCATTCGTCCGGACGGGCATTCCGGTACCGGGGTGAATCGGCGAGCCTCTTCCCGCACGATCGGTGAGGGCCGCCGTAGGGCCACTTCCACGCCCGAACCCGTCAGCTAACCCGGTAGGCGTCTGGAAGAAGGAGTGAATTCTGTCCACCTACCCTCAGCAGAACGCCCCGCCGCGGCCGGATGACGGGCCCTTAAGGGCCTCCTAGCCGAACGGCGAAGTCTCTCCGGGCGCGTCCGTCCGCCGAGCGCACGGCCGCGCCCGACCTTCTCCCTCTCCGCGGGCGCCGCAAGTCGCGCCCCCTCCCGAGAGGACCCCCCAAACCGAACCGGCGTGCCCGCCCCCGGGCGCGCCACCGCCGAGTCCGCGCCGCCCCCCGAGGGCCGGCGCCGGAGCCGGGGACCCACCCATGTCCCGTCGGGGTGAATCGGCCTGCCCGCAGGCCGTAGGGCGGCTTCCACGCCCGAACCCGTCAGCTAACCCGGTAGGCGGAATGGAAGCCAAGGAGATCCCCCCGTGGCAGGCAAGCACCGCAAGGCAAGCCCCACCCCCATCGCCCCCAGCCCCATCGACCCCAGCCGCATCGCCCCCACCGCCATCGCCCTTCCCGCCGTCCCCGCGGACCTTCCCGCGGGCCCGGCGTCCGGCCGGCACCGCAGGCCCGGACGCGCCGCCATCGCCTGGCGCACCACCGGCGGCGTGATCGTCGGCGCCGCCGACCTCGGCACCGTCGCGGCGACCGCGCAGGCGTCCGTCCTGCCGTTCGGCGGCCCGGCGCCCGCCAAGCAGGCCGCGGCGGCCGACGTGCCGGCCGCGCGGGCGCCCCAGAAGCACGCCACCAAGGACGAGAAGGCGGCCGGCGAGAGGACGGCCAAGGCCGCGCCCCGCCGCGCGGCGGAGAGCGCGCCCAAGGCCGCCGCCCCGAAGGAACGTTCCAAGAAGTCCCGTCCCACCGCCGAGGCCGCCATCGAGCTCGCCCGCACCCAGGTCGGGCAAAGCCCCGACGGCGACGGCGACACCAAGTTCGGCGACTGGTACGAGAGCACCCGGCGCGCCAAGGAGACGGTCGCGCGCGACGGCGGATCCGTCCAGGAGTACAGCGACGCCGAATGGTGCGACATGTTCATCTCCTGGGTCGGCGACAAGCTCGGCTTCACCGACCAGATCGGCAGCGACGCCTGGACCGTCGCGCACGCCCAGTGGTTCCAGGACAACGGCCGCTGGGGCGACACCCCGAAGCCCGGCGCGATCGTCTTCTTCTCCTGGAGCGGCGGCAAGTCCAACGACGACATCCAGCATGTCGGAATGGTCGTCAAGGACGCCGGCGACGGGACGATCCAGACCGTCGAGGGCAACACCGGGAACTCCGTGCAGGTCAAGGAGCGTTCGACCGACGATGTGGTCGGCTACGGATACCCCGACTACGCCAAGTGACGGACCGGCGGCGAATGATCGCGGCGACACGGCTCCGATGACCCGGCCGCCCCGGAATGCTCAATAGGATCGCGCGCATGGAGGACGGCCCAGGACAGGACGGCTCCGCCGAGGACGCCGGGCGGGACGCCCCGGACGCCCGGCGGGGCGGTCCGCCGTCCGAGCCCGGCCCGGTGACGCGGCGCCGGGCGCTCGCGCGCGGCGCGGGCGGCGTCGCGCTGCTGGCCGGGGT
>NZ_BAAAMR010000214.1:0-6638 GCF_039529375.1 Actinomadura napierensis | reverse complement strand
GGCGGGCGGCCGCGGCCCCCGTCACCGGGGACCGCGGCCGCATCATGCGTCACAGGCACAGCAGGAAGCTGGCCGCGCTGTCGCAGAGCAGGCTCAGCGTGCTCTTGCCGCCGCCGCCGTTGTGCTCCGACTGCATTCCCTGAAGGTCGAGGAGCGCCATGTTCCGTCACCTCCTTTCGGGCTGGATAGAGGTGGCCACCGCGGAGGGCTCCACGGGGGGTCGGGGGGCCGTCCGCAGGAACGGCAGCCCGGCCGGGGCGTCGTGCGACGCCGCGCCGAGCGCGAGGAGCACACCGGCGGTGCCGGTGGCGAGGTCCATGGACAGCCGGAAGAGGTTCTCGCCGGGCATCGCCAGGCCGCCGGCGAACGGCAGCGCGTGCCAGGCGAGGTCGCGGACGTGCCGGGCGACGCGCGGGTCGTCGCGGTCCTGGCGGGCGAGGTACAGCAGCATCCCGGCGCGCCCGCTGAACAGGCTCGGCTGCACGTAGTACCGGGACGCCGCGGCGAGCCGGACGGCCTCGCGGGCCCGCTCGAACTCCTCGTCGCGGCGGTGCGCGAGGTAGTCGTCCAGGACCAGGCCGATGCCGACGCTGCCGAGCGCGAGGTAGGGCATGATCCGGTAGCCCTCGTCGACGAACAGCGCGCCCTCGCCGTCGTCGATGCAGCCCGCGAGGTCGCGGCGGAGCGCGGCGGCGGCCAGGTCGAGCAGCGCGGTGTCGCCGGTCCGCTCGTAGCAGCGGATGAACATCAGCGCCGCGCCCGCCCCGCCGTGCATGAGGCCGGGCCGCGGGCTGCGCTCCGCCGTCGCCCGGTCCGCGACGATCCGGACGGCATGGTGGGCGGCGTCGCGCAGGCCGGTGTCGCCGGTGCGGTCGGCGAGGTCGTCGAGGACGAGCGCGACGCCCGGCAGGCCGCCGTGGAGATCGCCGCCGAGCCTTTCCCAGCGCTCGTCCAGGCAGTGGCCGACGGCGGTGAGCGCGGCGTCGGTGTGGCCGAGGCGCCCGAGGACGTAGGCGGCGCCGAGCAGCCCGTCGTACAGGCCGAGCCCGGTCCCGCGCGGCGGCGCCGCGACGCGGTCGGCCAGCCACTCCTCATGGTCGGAGCGGCGGCCTGCGCCCGTCACGTCCAGCGCGTACAGGACGCCGGCGGCGCCGTGCGCCAGCCCGAGCCGCGCCTTGCCGAACTGATCGACGTCGCCGGGGAACAGCCGGTCGGTCCGGCCGGGCGTGGCGCTCGCCAGGATCGCCCGGGTCAGGACCTCCCTGTCGCGCTTCCAGCCGGCCGGGCCGGGCGCGAACGCCGGCGCGGGGGCGGGCGGCAGGTCGCGGGTGATCTCCGCGACCGCCTCGTCCAGGAACGCGCGGGGCACCGGGAAGTAGCGGGCCGCGATGTCGGCGAGATGCCGGGCCTTGCCGCGGTCGATGACGAACAGCGTGGTCATCGGCATGAACAGGGCGAGCCGCAGGCAGGCCAGGCTGTACCGGTCGACCTCGACGCCGCGCCGGTCGTGCGGCGCCAGGAACGCCGGGCTGGCGAGGGTCTGCCGGCCCCGGTCGGCGGCGGGCGCCGCCGTCTCGAAGTCGATCAGCGCGACGGAGTCGTCCGGGCGGACCATGATGTTGAACATGTGCAGGTCGTTGAAGACGACGCCGCGCTCGTGCACGGCCGTCACGACGCGCTCGACGCCCTCGTACACCCGCAGCGCCCAGGCGGTGTACTCCGCGAACTTCCGGGGGTCGGGGTCCGGGTCGAGCATGGGATGGCGCGTCGCGTAGAAGCTGTTGAGCGGTTTTCCCTCGATGAACTCCATAACGAGGAAATGGTGCTCTCCGAGCGTGAAGGAATCGCGCACCCCGGGGACCCCGTCGACCCCTTCCAGCCGTTCCATGGTCAGCCGCTCGCGTTCCAGGCGCTCCACGGCGTCGGCGCCGTCGGCGGCGAGGCCGGCGAAGGGGCGGCCCTCTTTCAGGACGACCTTCTCGCCGGTCCGGGTGTCCGTTCCGGCATAGACTCCTCCGCCATTGGAGAAATGCAGCGCCTTCTCGATGCGGTAGGGGAGATCGGTCGTCGTCGTGGCCGAGCGGGCGGCCATGTGCGATTCCAGGCAGCGGGGGAGCGTCACCCATTCCGGCACGCTGAAGACGGGACCGCGCACGTCGGGGACGAGGTCGCCGGCGCCGTTCTCCAGCGCGGCGACGAGCTCGCCGCGCCCGTCCAGGCACCGCCGCTCGGCGAACCCGCCGTAGCGCACGTGCAGCGGCCCGTCGCCTATCCGCAGGTCGCTGAGGATGTAGGGGCCTGGCAGGCCGGCCACGCGGGCGCCCAGCTCGGCGAGCACCCGCTCCAGCTCGGCCTCGTTCTCGGGATAGATCGTGACGAGCTTGCCGCTCGCGCCGCGCGGCGCGTACTTGGCGTTCCGTGTCCGGAGCGTTCCCGGGGCGCGCAGATGCTTGAATTCCAGGCCCTGGGCGACGCAGTAGTCCCAGGTATGCTCGAGCACCTTGTCCGCGCTTTCCGCGCAGCCCGTCACATGGACTTTCCAGCCCTGCAGGGGAGTTCGCCGGACGGGCGGCACGTACGCCGTCCACTCGTCCCCGCGCTCCTGCTCCCAGCCCTCGGGCAACGGCCGCCGTGAAATCGCGAAATCGGATTCACGGGAGATCGGCGGGGCGTCGTAAAAGAGCCTGTCCGCGATGCAGTAGAGCTCATACCCCTTGTCCACGGATGGAATTCCTCCCCCGGGTGCCGGCACGGTGGCGCCCACGAGAGAAGACAATTGCAGGCCCGCCGCGGCGCGGCCAGTAGCCGAAATAACGATCGACCCGTGAAGATCTACCGCCCCCGGTGTGCGCGGGTCACCCGCCGGTACCCGCGGAAGCGCGGTATTGAAACAGGTTCTAGTTTCTGTCTAGGCTGGGCGCCCACGGGCGAGCGACCGGAGGTGACGCCGGTGATCCAGGACCGGTTCCGAATCGATGGCAGGGTCGCGGTGGTGACCGGGGCGGGCCGCGGGATCGGCGCGGCGGCCGCCGTGGCGCTCGCGCAGGCGGGCGCGGACGTGGTCGTGTCCGCCCGCACCGAGGATCAGCTTCGCAAGGTGGCGGCGGAGATCGAGGCGGCCGGCCGGCGCGCCCTGGTCGTCCCCGCCGATCTCAGCACGCCTGACGCGGCGGCCGAACTGGCCGCCCGCGCCGTCGACGGCCTGGGCCGCCTCGACATCGTGGTCAACAACATGGGCGGCACGATCCCTAACGCCTTCCTGGACACCACGCCCAAGTACCTCGAGAACGCGTTCCAGTTCAATGTGAGCACCGCGCACGCGCTGACCCGCGCCGCCGTGCCGCACATCCTGGAGTCCGCCACCGCGTCCGCGCAGGGCGCCGTCGTCAACATCTCCTCGGTCATGGGACGGGTCGCCGGGCGCGGCTACCTCGCCTACGGCACCGCCAAGGCCGCCCTCGCGCACTACACCCGGCTCGCCGCCACCGACCTCGCGCCGCGGATCCGCGTCAACGCGGTCGCCGTCGGCTCCGTCGCCACGTCCGCGCTCGACATCGTGATGACCAACGACGAGCTGCGCACCCAGATGGAGAAGGGCACCCCGCTCGGCCGCATCGGCGACCCGGAGGACGTCGCGGCGGCCGTCCTCTACCTCGCCTCGCCCGCGTCCGCCTACGTCACCGGCAGCCTGCTGCGCGTGGACGGCGGCATCGACGTCCCGAACCTCGACCTCGGCCTGGAGGACCTGTGACCTACCGCGTCGTCCAGTGGAGCACCGGCAACGTCGGCCGGCACGCCATCGCGGGCATCGACGCCCGCCCCGACCTCGAACTGGCCGGGGTGTGGGTGTCCAACCCCGCCAAGGTCGGGAAGGACGCCGGGGAGCTGGCCGGGCTCGGCCGCACCCTCGGCGTCGCCGCGACCGGCTCGGAGGAGGAGCTGCTCGCCCTGCGCCCCGACTGCGTCGTCTACACCTCGATGGCCGACGTCCGGCTGATGGAGGCGATCGACGACCTGTGCCGCATCCTGCGCGCCGGGATCAACGTCGTGTCCAGCGGCCCGGTGTTCCTGCAGTTCCCCGACGGCGTCGTCCCGCCGGAGATGTCCGATCCGGTGCGGGAGGCGGCCGAGGCGGGCGGCGTGTCGCTGTTCGTCAACGGCATCGACCCCGGCTTCGCCAACGACGCGCTGCCCCTCGCCGTCACCGGCATCAGCGAGCGGATCGACCAGGTCCGCTGCATGGAGATCCTCAACTACGCCACCTACGACCAGGGCACCATCCTGTTCGACGTGATGGGGTTCGGCCGGTCCCTGGACGAGACGCCGATGCTGCTGCAGCCCGGCGTGCTCACCATGGCGTGGGGCAGCGTCGTCCGGCAGCTCGCCGCCGGGCTCGACGTGGAGCTGGACGAGGTCACCGAGCAGCACACCCGGCTGCCCGCCCCCGAGACCTTCGACGTCTCCGCCGGGACGGTCGAGAAGGGCACCGCCGCCGCGCTGCGCTTCGAGGTGCGCGGGATGCGCGGCGGCGAGCCCGTGATCATCCTGGAGCACGTCACCCGGCTGCGCGACGACCTCGCCCCGGACTGGCCGCAGCCCGCCGGCGCCGGCTGCTACCGGGTCGAGGTGCGCGGCGAGCCGGACTACACCGTCGATCTCCAGCTGCTCGGCGGCGACGGCGACCACAACACCGCGGGGCTGAAGGCGACCGCGATGCGGCTGGTCAACGCGGTGCCCGCGGTCGTCGCGGCGCCGCCCGGCCTGCTCACCGCGCTCGACCTCCCGCTGATCACCGGCCGCGGCCTGCTCTGACCTACCGCTTCGGGGCGTTCAGGACCGGGACGAGCACCTCCTCCTCCCGGTCCAGGTGGCCCTCCAGATCGGCGGTGAGCCGGCCGATCTCGGCGGCGAGCGCCGCGCGGTCGGGCGCGTCGGCGGCGAGGACGGCCCGCAGGTCGTCCAGGATCGCCTTGATGGCCTCGTGCTCCTCGCGCATCCGTGCCAGCGCGGGCGCCAGGTCGGGGCGGTCGCCCTCGACGCCCGGGAACAGCATCAGGTCCTCGCCCGCGTGGTGGTTGCCGAGGCCCTGGCACAGGACCAGGCAGTTGACCCGCAGCTGCGCGCCGAGCACCGGCCCGGACGCGGCGGCCTCCGCCCGGATCCGCCGCAGCTCGTCGCGGAACGCGTCGTGCACCGCGACGAGCATGTCGCCCGGCCGCTCCGGCCCGGGCGGCGGCCCCTCCGCGACCTGGACGAGCGCGACGACCGGCAGCGTCCGGCCGGCCTTCGCCTCGTACTCGCCCCAGCCGGGGTCGGCCTCGACGGCCCGCGCGAACGCCCGGTCGCGCTCGTCGCCTTCCAGGACGACCGCGTCCGCCTCGTAGGTGAACGCGCCGCTCTCCACCGTCACGCGGGGGTGCGCGACGAGGTTGCGGAACCACGCGGGGTGCTTCGGCGACCCGCCCGCCGACGCGATGACGAGGACGCGCCCGACACCGTCCGGCAGGTAGCCGAGCGGCGTCGTGTGCGGGGCGCCCGACCGGGCCCCGGTGGTGGTCAGCAGGAGCAGCCGGCCGCCCTCGAACGGCCCGCCGACCCGGCCGGCGCCGGCGCGGAACTCCTCGATGACCTGCTTGTTGAAATCCATTCTTCGGTGGTCGTCCTCTCTGTTTTCGGGCATGGCGAATCGATCGCGAAAGAAGGCATGCACATACCGCTGAACGGCATGCGGAAACGGCACGCGAAATGGCGTGCGAAAAAGGGGTGCGTCCGCGCGCGGCGTCCGGCGGGCACGCCGCTGACGTCGTACGATGCGGAAGAAGAAGGAGGAAGTGCGATGGGCAGGCGGGCTGCGCGCCCGCCCCCGGCTCACTCGGAGGCCGGGTGCCTCTCTCGCTCGTGGCCCATGGCCGACCCGGCAGTCACGGAGAAGAATCTACTCAGATCGCGGCAATTACTCAAGGCCGGATTCCGGGGTCCCTTTTCACAGGCCTTCGCGGAGGGCCAGGGCGGCGGCCTGGGTGCGGCCCGTGACGTTCAGCTTCGCGAGGATGTTGGAGACGTGCACGCTCGCCGTCTTCGGGGAGATGAACAGCGCCGCCGCGATCTGCTTGTTGTTGTGGCCCTCCGCGACCAGCTTCAGCACCTCCCGCTCCCGCGCGGTCAGCGCGTCGAACGGCCCGGACGGGCCCGGGGCGGCGGGCCGGCCGGCGTCCAGCCGGGCGCGGGAGCCGAGGTCGTGGAGCGCGGCCAGCAGCGGCGTCGCGCCGCGCCGCTCGGCGGTTGCGACCGCCGGCCGCCACTCGGCCGCGGCGGCCTCCCGGTCGCCGCCCTCGGCGAGAGCCTCCGCGAGCCGCCACCGCGACCGCGCCACCTCGTACACGTACCCGCCGTCCGGGTCGCCGTAGGTGAACAGGTCGGGCGCCCTGCGCCACAGGTCCACGTCGTGCACGCCGTCCAGGCGGCGCCGCTCGGCCTCGGCGCGGGCCAGCCAGGCGTGCCCCTCGACGCCGAGCCAGGCGCGGGGCCGGCCGTCGGAGGTGGTCGTCGCGGCGGCGCTGGCCCGCCCGATCAGGTCGTCGCCGATCCGGACGGCGGCGCGGACGGTCTCCTCGTCGCCGGCGGGGCGGGCGCGGGCC